>JBEIGW010000178.1:0-5980 GCA_040381655.1 Deltaproteobacteria bacterium | reverse complement strand
GGATAATCGACTCATTATCGGAGGATGGCGCAATAACGTCCCAAGCGGCGAAATTGGCACTTACGACATAATTCCTAACCCCGCAGTAGACATCGGTCTGAAGGAATTTGTAGCCAAGCATTATGACATCCAAGAAAAAATTGAATGGGAGTTTAGCTGGGCCGGCATCATGGCGGCATCAAAAACCGGCTTCCCATTCATCGGACCGACGACCAGTCCGCGTATCTATACGGTTGCAGGATTCACGGGTCACGGCTTTAGTTGGGCTCACGGCTCTGCAAAATTATTGAGTGACATCATGGCCGGTAATCCGATTCCAGATGTGGCGAAGTACTTTAATCCGAAGATCACGCCTTAGTCGACTCGGTATTAAAGTTATATGGCATCAGCGACAAGTACTGAGAAGATCAGAAAACGCGGGCAGCGGTGCGACCGATACTTTAAAATTCGGATTTTGGGTTGTTCCAATCAGCGCACACTCACTAACGCTGAGAGGGCATGAACCAACGAACCACCAATCCTTACGCCTGTGTGGATCGTTAATGGTGTAACCCCCTGCATAGATCGTACCTTGCCCGGGACACAAACTCCCATCCACTTTCAGACTCGCAGAGCCAAAGTACATAGGACCCGACTCAGGACTGGCGCCACCAATCGTGCCCATACCAATTGTGTAGTTTTTACCAACTCTGGAACTAAGCCCAATAAGAGAATCATTAGTGGAGTAAAGAGAGTTCTCGGCAAAATAACTCTCTTGGAGCAGGTGAAGATTTTTTAGCATAATCTGAGCCTCTGTGCGCTTCGCCTTCGCCGAAAACATCTGCAACTTTGGAACAGCAATCGCCGCCAAAATCCCAATGATACCGACGACGACCATCAGCTCGACTAGACTGAATCCAGCGTTTTTACTAAGTCCTTTCACGCACAACCCCTTCTGTTCCGAAAGTTTTCATCGGTTTATGAGGCAGTGAACTTTAGACCTGTAAATTATTGTATTTATTGGATTAAATTAAAGCGGACGCCTACCAGCGCGGGCTACAGGCGAACTCGTAGCCGTTAGGCACGTGGTCTTTTAGGCAGGACTCCCGGTTACAGCCGTAGGCGTAATTCATGGGAACATACTCCGTGAAGCATTGGGAGGCCGTACAACCTAACTGGTAACCAGACGAGACGTAGTAACTGCGACACTCGGTATCGGTGCATCCGAGTCTATAGCCTCTGGACACGTAATATTGCTGGCAACCTTGCGCAGTGCAACCAAGCTTGTAGCCAGAGCTTGCTTCTGCGACCACACAGGATTCCGCAGAACATCCAAGAACTGATCCTGGCGGCACATAATACTGCTGACAGCCATGCACGGTACAACCCACATAGTGATTAAGACGTAATGGCATCACCTGACAAGTCGCACGATTACAGGCTAACTGATAGCCTTGTTGAACGTAATATTTTTGGCAACCTTGCGCCGTACAACCCATCTGGTAGCCGTTTGGGACATAGATTTTTTGGCAAACATCGGCAGCCGCGAGTCCACTCAATGAAAAAACTGAGAGAATGATTAACACGCGAAGTAGCATAAGAACTCCTTTTGCCGCGCCATCAAACTGACGCTTTATTCTCAGGTATCAAACGACAGATGGGTGGTCAATTTGAGATGAGTCCTAAAACAAAAAATCCCCCAAGAGCCTCGCGGCTTTCGGGGGATTTTTGAGTGACATCTGCTAAATTCAGATATTACCAGCGACCACGGCCACCGCCGCCGCCACCGCCGCCGCCGCGGTTTTCGCGTGGAGCTTGTGGACGAGCTTCGTTCACTGTCAGCCTGCGGCCGTCAGCTTCAGAACCGTTCAGTTTTTCGATCGCAGCCATAGCATCTTGCTCGTTTGCCATCTCGACAAATCCGAAGCCTTTGCTGCGGCCTGTGTCACGGTCTGTGATTACTTTTGCGCTTTCGACCGTGCCAACGCTGGCGAATAAGTCGTGAAGACCATCATCCGTAGTTGCGTAGGAAAGTCCACCGACATACAATTTCTTACTCATAAAAACCCCTATGTTGCCCTTTTCTCTGGGATAAACGACCACACCGAATCGTGTGAAACCAACCGCCCACCCTTTACAAAGAAAGAGATTTGACGTCGGGAATATACGCTAATTTGCATAAAAAGATAGCATTAACTGCAGATTTATTAAAATAATTTTAAATCGGTCAAGCCGAGCTAAAATATCCAGTAAAATCATTTTACTATAGATTTGCTTAGCCAAACCATAAGGTCTGAGAACACGTCATTTTGGCATGGTTCATGATGAATTTCATGAAATGCGCCCGGAAGAGATAGAAACTTGGCACCGAGTATTAACGCCATCTCCTGCGCCGCCTTCGGGGATGTGGCCCGGTCAGCGTCACCATGGAGCATGAACAATGGGCTCTTGATTTGGTTTTTTGACGCCCTGACCGATTCGATTGTCTTGGTCCATTCGTTATACCAACGAACCGATATACGGTCGTGGACCAAGGGGTCTGTAAGATAGGCCTCAACCACGCGGGGATCAGAGGACAACCACTTTGGATCAAGTTCACTACCGAGTGCAAGCCATGGAACAAAGTTGTTTAGTAACGCTGCAAGCTTCAACTTCCAAGCTGGCGGTTCAAAGCCGGGGCGAATGGCGGTGCCGGTGGTAACGATGGATGTTAGTGCGGGTACGCCCACGCCGTGAGCCCTGATTGCAGCAAATCCCAACGCAATCGCCCCGCCCATGCTGTGCCCATAAAGATGCAAGTTGGCGCTCGGGTGATCTTTTTTTGCCAATGAAACTAAATGCTGAATGTCGTCATAGATAAACTCAAACGACTCCGCGTGGCCGCGAGCCCCTGTGGTGCGGCCGTGACCGTGCAAATCCAATGCATAGACGCCGACGCTTTGACCGACAAATCGCTTAGCCCACGCCTCATAGCGTCCGCTGTGCTCACCAAGGCCATGAATTAATACGATCACATGCTCTGAGGCTACCTCGGGGTTCCAGCACTGAGCAAATACCGTGCGACCTGATCTGTTATCCCAGTGAAGCGTCCTATGTGGCATGACTTATCAACCAAGTCTGACCGGCGGGATCTCTGACATCCGATGAGCCAGCACAGGCTCTTGCATCTCAATCTCTGATCTGAGCATCTGAGCCCTCGGGATGGCCTTATTAAGCCACCGTTCAGCGATCCAATTCCTGGACGAATCAATCTTGACGTCATTCATCAAGCTCTCCGCCATCGCAATAGATGTTTTAATCTCAGTGATTCTTTCGGCGTGCAGAAGGGCTGGTCGCAGATTTTCAAACTTCACAAGATCAGTCGACAGCATCTTGATCATTTTGCGAAGATTCATCGGATTGATCTCGTTAAAGCTTAGCTTCAAATTAGTCTTAACAAGCTGCAGCATAATGCTGACCATCGCACCGTTGAATTCTTGCTTAAGACGCGCAAGCTTTCGTCTAAGCGGGTTACGGCTGGAGAAACTCGCCAAGTTTCCAATCTTGGCATCAACGGCAGCTTCCACGAATGCACGAGGCCTTCGCATAATGTCTTTCATGGTGTCTTTTAGACACATGAGAGCCTGTATCTGGCTCGTTCCTTCATAGACCGGAACGATGAGACTTTCTCGAAGCCACCACTCCGGAAGATATTCTGTAGTAAAACCGTAGCCGCCGTGCATCTGCAGGCACTGACGGGCGTTATGTACGGACTGCTCGCCGGCGTAATACTTAATAAGTGGCGTCCACTTACGAAGACGACGCTCATATTTCTTCTTAAGCTCTTCCACCTTTTCACGCAGTTCGGGCGTCAGAGTCTTATCGTCGCGAAGCTTACGACTTGCGGTCTGATAGATGGCAAGTGCGTTTCCGGCCTGATAGCAAAGAGACCGGTGAGCTTTTAAACTAACTTCAAGATCCAAAAGCCTCTCAGCCATCAACTCATGGTGAGCCAAAGGCCTGCCCCAAGCCTGGCGCTGCTGAGTATAATCTGCAGCCAAACGATGCACCGCTTCCATGATGCCAATACCCTGGAACGCGACACCGACCCGCGCTTCATTCATGAGATGAAGCATGTAGAGAAACCCTTTGCCGTCTTCGCCGACAAGTTCGGCAGGTGCTCCGTCAAACTTCAGCTCGCAGGTGGGAGACCCATGAAGGCCTATTTTGTCTTCAAGCTTGGTGACCTCATAGTTTCGAGAGCCATCGTCGTTTTTTCTAAAGCACAAAAAGAGGTTCAGATGCTCAAGGCCTTGAGCACCTTTTTTGTTTTTGGCGAGGACTAACGACACGTCTCCAGAGCCATTCGTAATAAAACGCTTACTTCCAAAAAGCTTCCACGTTCCGTCGGACTGACGCTCGCCGTAAGTTCTAAGTGCCCCCAAATCTGAACCAGCATCAGGCTCAGTTAGAGCCATATTTCCACTCCACTCGCCAGTAGCCAGCCTCGGAATAATGCGTTGTTTTTGATCTTCGGAACCATGTTCGTCAAGGACCCTTGCAATGGGAGCAAACCAAGTAATATTCGTGTAGGAGCTTGGACACGCACGGTACAGAAATTCTACCGCTGGAAGCTCCGCAACAATGGGGTTACCAAGTCCACCAAACCGGCTGGCGATACCCATGCTGGCAACACCCACCTCTTTTAAAAGGTCGACGCTTTCCTTGATGGCTGGTGGATATTCCACCTCGCCATCGACAAGCTTAAGGTCTTGTTTTGAGACCTTGATCTGATTGGCTACGATTCTGGTCCCTACGACTTCGCCGAACTGTTCCAGGATCGCCTTAAAAGCGTTTTTAAATTCCTCGGCCGTTGAGACCCCCAGGGCTTCACGATCTTCTGCCATCGAAAGATCAAAAAGGATGTCCCATTCGTTCTTATTGTTGAAATGAAACTCAATATCGGAATTATCGGTGAAGAAATTTTCTTTACGCTGCATCAAAACCCACTTACCAGTTTTAGGTTGATCAAAAAACGTCCGTCAAATCTGGAGAGACCAGACACCATTTTTTCCTCGAAATAACGGGGGAAATTTAATAGACTTGTGCAATCGATCCAAGGAGATTCGTCAGTGTTTGATAGGTTTTACGCCGTTTTGCTCATATTTTCAGCTTTTTATGGCCCAAAACCGCTGGCGGCAGATAATTTGGACACGAATTTTCGAGAACGCTGCCGCAAAACCGTCTCTGGCCAATACTCAAACGCCCTGGCCGACAAGGCATTGGCGGAAGATGCCGTAACGCTTGCCAGTGACGCCATCAAGAAATCCAAAAAGCAAATTGAGGCGGACGAAGCAAAACTTAAGGTGATTCGAGAGAAGATTCAGACGTCTGAATATTCGCCTGAACTCGTAAATGAGCGAGACGCCGTCACCGCCCAGATAAAGCTCTATAAGGAGCAGTTATCCGTAAGCCAAGGACAACTGGCCTCGTCGCAAAAATTACTGGATACGTCAAAAAAGCGTATTGAATCTATCCGCAAAAAAGTTGAATCTATCTTCACCGTTACTATGGTTCCTGATCCTGAAGGCGGGCCTCGCAAACTGCTCGCTCGCATCGAATGGAAAAGTCCCTGTCCAAAATACAGAGTACTTTGCCCACTGCCTGTCAAGGATATCACTGTGCTGAAGGAACTTCGCAAAGAGATCGACGACTCTGATCTCTCGTGCGATCGGTACTCAAAAATCAAGTAGCAGAAGGACGCTACATAAAGCAAAGGACGCTTAATATGAAACAATCAATGCGGATGATTCTTGTCGCTGGATCGCTGTCGCTTTCAGCAAACCTTTTGGCTGCAGCGCCTGACTATAACTCAAAAGCCAGCTCTTGGATTTTGGATCAATACAAAAAATCCCAACTGACTAATGCCGGCCATACCATTTTGATCTACATGAAAGCCCAAGCTGATATGTCGGTCGTCAACACGACTCAAGACCGGGCAAAAAGAGGCGCTCAGGTGTTC
>JBEIGW010000177.1:0-5992 GCA_040381655.1 Deltaproteobacteria bacterium | reverse complement strand
GACAGTGATTGGACGCATGTTAGCACGAGTGGAACTCACACGTTAGGCATTCGTAATAATTGTAGACTCTATGCGCTCGGCTATAATGAGTATGGCAAGCTCGGTGACGGAACCTCAGTCAACAAAAATACACTAACACAAATTGGTACAGCAAGTGATTGGACATCGGTCAGCACTGGTCGAATACATACCGTTGGCCTCCGGTCTGGGATGATTTTTGCATGGGGTAGCAATTGGAATGGACAGTTGGGCACGGGTGGTTCTACAAATTCGGCGGGTGCATTTGTCACGACCCCTCAACAAATAGGTGTTGAGAATACTTGGTCAACCGTCAGTGCTGCGGATGACCACACGATGGCGATAAGAGGAGGATCCCTTTACGGGTGGGGAGCAAATCACAATCGGCAGCTTGGTGATGGCACGACGACACAGCGAAATACTCCGACTTTGATTGGAACTTCTACAGACTGGATATATATCTGGGCAGGCGGATCCGTTTCGCTTGGCATTCAAAAGCCAGCCGCGGGTTTTATCGCGAGCTGTGCCGGAGACTGCTACATGGAAGGCTCTGCCCCAGGCTACGCGCAAAGTCTTCCTGTTGGAACCGAGAGGCTAGGTCCCGCAGGTGTAACCATGAGTTTGCAGCATCCAAACGGATCGAGTGGGTTTAAGATTTGGAAGGAAAAAACCGGCGGCCGAATTCTAAATGCCGCGGGTCTGGTGGTGAACGGCTGGCAGCAGACATTGACCGTATCTGGTACCGCATTCTCAGGTTCGGACATGAATAACGCCACCTATATCAGTCATATTGCTGGTCGTGTGTGTCCGACGAACGTTTTTTTAAATCATAGTGACATGACGGCAACAAATCGTTGTCTTTATTATGACTCGTCGAATTCTAATCAATCATTAGACGCCGCCGGCACAGGATTGACCGAGGCATCTGATTGGCTTCAAAACTGGAACCGAACGGCGACTGGTCGTGGAACAAGCTCATCGTATTTCGAAGGAAATATAAAAGGTTGTGGTGATAAAGGTATGAGACTGCCTACTGTTTATGAAACGACCTTAGATCAGTCAGCCTCATATCTTCCAACAGGTGACTCAGGTGTGACTCCGGTTTGGGCTGGTACGACAAATGGCGTACCAGGATCGGGCAGTACTGGGCGTTATTGGACAGCCTCAGCGAGCACATATGGCTCAGACAATTATTGGATTTGGGTCGGTACAACGATTACTTTGGGAAGTTACGCCAACGATTATTTGAGTAATTTTGCATTCCGCTGCGTACTCCCCAGTAGTATTCCCGCCTGCGCAGGTGATTGTTATAATGAAGGAGTAGCTCCAAACTATGCACAAGATTTTCCGATAGGAACTGAGCGCGTCGGTCCGTCCGGATCCACCCTGACTTTACAGTTCGCAACCGGTTCATCAGGATTCAAGATCGGGAAGGAAAAAGGTGGTTCTAGGATATTGAATGCCACTGGACTCGTGACAAATGGCTGGCAGAAACAGTTAACTAGAGCCGGAACTGCATTTAGTGCAACGGACTTCACCACCGGCTCAAATATAGCAGGCCGCGCGTGTCCAACGCATGTTTTCTTAAGTCATACTAATATGACAGCCACGAATCGTTGTATCTACTACGACCCTGTTACGGCTGCATTTCAGACGCTAAATGCGGTAGCGGGAATTGAGGCGGAAGATTGGCTGGCTAGATGGGATAGGCCATTAACTGGGCGTGGAGCAACCGCGTCATGGTATGAGGGCAATATAAAAACGTGTGCCGATAAGGGTATGCGACTTCCCACTTTGTATGAAACAAATGCGCCTGCCCCATCGTCAGGCGGTCCAACAGACGCTTCGCCAATTTTTGGTGGCACTAGAGTGCCGCACTTTTATCTTGCGAATTATTATGTCGCTTGGACGGCATCGGCTCAGGCTAATTGGAATATTGAATATTGGCAGTGGAGCGACGGCATGAATTCATCTGACAACTTTGATGATACGGACTATGGTCCTTACCAAGTTCGTTGTGTTTTGCCGTAATTTATGTAGCAAGTGGTAGCAAGTGGGACACCCGACTGATTGAGTATTGATTGACCTGTGTGAGGTAAGCCCTACTGTGTGCGTGTCCGTTTAGGAGGGCTAGGTCCGGCGTCGCAGGAGGCTTTTGGAGTTTATTATTCCATTGGCATAGGATGATTTGATGTTCTAATCGTCAATATAGTAGAATATAACAGATTGTCACTCAATCTATTTCACAGTCGTACATATCCGGAGCCTTTTATGAGCCGCTACGTTCTTCTTGCCTCATGCGTTTTCGTAGGATTTTTGGCGGGTGCGTGTAAGACGGCACGCAAAAACTACAGCTATGGCAAGCAGGTGGTGACGCCGGCTGCTAGTCAGAATACAGATCCGGTGGCGAATGGAATGGCGCAGTTTTTTGCCAATCTGTACGCAAAAAATAAAGGCGACATCAAGAAAACAATCGCTGAGCTTGATGCCTCTGGTCCAGAGGGTGAAGCCATCAAGAAAAATCTGACCGATCACCTGTCAAAGATTAAACAAATAAACGACGAACACGGGCTGAATATTCAGTTTGAGCTTGATGCAGCGGCCGCTGGCGAGGAGCTTAAGTTCATATCCAATATTCTTGCCGATACGAAATTCAAAGAGAACGTGGATTTGGTGAAGTTTTTAAAAGATAACACCCCCGTCTTTTGTGTCTACGAGTTGGCTGATAACGGATTTGACCTTGAGAGAACGTGTATCAATATTGCAGCCGTTGCAGCTGATATTTTTGGTTCAATTACCTCGGGCGAGTTTTTTCGAGACCAGAATATTTTAAAAACCATCACGGCCCGAGTTGCCTATAAAGAAACGGTGGATTTTGATAAGTACGCCCAAGTTCTGGCTGGTAAAACTCCAGATGAAGTCTATCAGTGGAGCAAACAGAAGCTGGATCTTCTTCCCATTGAAAACTCAGCAATCAGACTGGTCGGTGAGGCTATTTCCATCCGTAATGCGTGGATACAGGCCATGGCTAATGGCGACTTTGACGCCGCAGAGCGCTATGAGCAGATGGGGTGGGACTTGCGCAGTGAGCAGGGAGACTACAAACGCGTACTCGAGTATCAGACCCGTGATGATCAGCAGACGGTCGTCGGGCGATTGGTCCGGATCTACAACCTCTCATTCAACGAGTTGAAATCTCGCGTCGAAGCCTACAACGCATCAAGCAAATCTTGGTGGCAATTTTGGAAGTAATCTAAATGGGGACACCCGACTGATTGAGTATTGATTGATCAGGCGTGAGCAAGTCCCGGACTATCAAGCAAGTTCATAGTCACTCCGACGTCGGAGTCGGGGTTTTAAGGCGGACATGGTCTCAGAAAAAAGTTTCCTTATGTCAGATCTTTTTTGCTGAATACCCAGGCCGACAGGACAAGGCAGCCAGCTAAAACTGATCCTCCCCACGTCAGGCGTTGGGCGAGGTCTTGAAGGGCCACGGTTACTTGGCCGGCCTCGAGTTTTTCAATCATGTTAAAACGCTGGAAGTTCCAAAGACTCGCCGTGAGTTCAATTAATTTTCGTTGCAGCGGGTCTGTTTCGGGTCCAGTTGTGGCTGCGACAATCGGAGCCACTAGTCCCAATATCCAAGCCGTTAGGGTCACAAACATCGCCGTTGAAAAGCCGGCGATCGTTCCTAGTAACAGTCCCAAAGCTCCAAGGACCAGCCACTCGCACATCACAAGTCCCATGGTCCAGCTTTGCAGATTATTCATCGTGCCGTAGCCGTTCATCACCATCAGGCCCTGCCAGATTCCGATAAATATGGCACCCATCACGATCAGGCAAAAAGCGAGGCCAGCGTAGCGAGCTAGTATCCAAGAATAACGCGCCGACGGTGCGGCAATCCGTAATTCGATACTTCGATCTTGAAGTGGGTCGGTGATCATCCTGACACCCCACAAAATAGCGACCAGTCCACCCGTTAGACGAAATCCAGCGAGGCCTACGTCAAATAAAATCTTCTCCCAGCCTTCAAACGTCCAGTTGCTCGCAAGATTTGCAAAAACACCGATCACAATACCGACGATAATAATCGGTAGAAAAATCCTGTCTCTTTGTAAGATGAGAAAGCTTTCTTTGGTGAGATGCCACCACGCAACTAGTCCTCTGGTCATTGCGAAAACTCCTCTTTGAAGTGAACGAGAAGTTGCTCCTCGGTCGCGCTATTGTCATCACCAAATCGAACAATCACGTAACCGCTCGCCATGACTGGCTCCAGCCAAGCTGCGGCTCCGGTATAGTCCTTGAAACCAAGGCGAACCAAAAATCCTTCTTGCTCGGCAGTTAGCCAATCGGGAAGTTTTCTTTTTGAGCGCATTTGCTCAAGTGCTTCTTTTGTTGCGCCACTAATGTCTACAAAATAGTGCGGTAGGTTGTCATCAAGGGTCCCGCCCTGAAGTTGTTTGTCCACCGATGAATAAACGAGCTTACCCTGACGCAGGATGTGAATGTGATCACAAAGCGACATGATTTGGGGTAGCTCGTGAGTACAAAGCAAAATACTGACCCCGTTTTTCTTCTCGGCCAAAATCCAATTTTTCATCGTGATTCGCCCGAGTGGGTCTAATCCTGTAAAGGGCTCGTCCAAAATCAATAGATTTG
Organism: Deltaproteobacteria bacterium; assembly: GCA_040381655.1. GTDB lineage: Bacteria > Bdellovibrionota_B > Oligoflexia > Oligoflexales > RGVZ01 > CAMDKS01. The sequence goes on along the minus strand of JBEIGW010000177.1, from coordinate 1,315 downwards.
GTTTATGAATCGTGGCGTGAGCCCATGCCAGCCTTTGCATCATGCCTTTACTAAAGTCTCGGATTCGTCTCTTCGAGTGATTTTGTAGGCCGACGGATTCAAGTTTAGTTTTGACGAGCTCGGCAGGTTTTGCTCCGGCTGGACATTCATGCAGCGCCAGCTGCGTGCGAAGAATTTCTGAGGCCGTTAGACCGCCGGGAAATCTGGCTGACTCGGCCATGTAACCGATCGTGGCGCGGCGATTTCTTGATATGGGCTCACCTTTGTAAAGTATTGCTCCACGGTCAGGCTTGATGAGTCCGAGGATCATACGAATCGTCGTTGTTTTGCCTGCTCCGTTATGTCCTACAAGACCCGTACAGACGCCTTCGGGGAAATCAAGATCAATGCCTTTTAAGCTTTGGACAGGCGGCTTAAAGATATCGGTCTTAAATGTTTTCTCGATGCCTCGCAGGGATAGTAGTGGCGGCAAGTTTTCAGAGATTGAAGCATTGCCCTGCGGCTTTATGTCTGACTTCGTCATGGGGTTCCTCCAGAGCGATCAGGTGGTACGGCATCTTTTAGTCGTTGCCGAAGTAGTTCAGTAATTTGCGTTCCGCCAGGAATTTGGGTCATCAGTTGAATGGTTTCGTTGAGATCTTGCCCATCAGCGAATCCTCGAGCCGTGAGCCTGGCGGCTAACTTGCCAACATATTCAGGACTTTTCGGTCTCGACGCCGCCAACTGGTAAAACGCAGCAGCTTTTAGGTCGTCTTTCATGATGAAACTAGCGATAAACCCTTGGGTCATGGGTATTCGCCAGCTATCGGGAAATACTTTTAAACCTTCGACACTAATTTTTTCACAGTATTCGGGGCGCTGAAAATCAAGGCCTAAGACAAAACAGCTAAAAATGTAAAAGCCCTCAATCTTGGGCTGATGCTTCATGATGGCAAACAAAGCTTCAGAAAGCTCTTCGGCACTCGTGCTTTCTTTCAATTTTGGATCAGCCAAGAATTGGTTGGCCCAAATGAGGGCAAAATCGTCGTAGAGCCCCGAGTGCCCGAGCATGAGAGTGTCCAGAGTCCTAGGATTTAGTTCCGCCAGCGGAGGGGCATTGACTAGCTTGTAGGCGGCTCGTTCCTTGACGCTCAGCTCTGTTCCAACCTTTTGACAGGTGTAAAGGGACGTTAAGAAAAGCAGACATGGAATAATATGATGCGAGATCATTCCTTCTGCTCACCCCTATGAAGGATTAAGAAGCATAATTTTAAGTTGAGGAATAATCCCTTTTTGTAGGGTCGTAATAATCAAAAGGACAAAGAGGGGTGCTAGG
>JBEIGW010000176.1:0-6004 GCA_040381655.1 Deltaproteobacteria bacterium | reverse complement strand
CTCGCTATAAAAGCATGATCAGCGCTATAAAAAGAACTGGGATCCAACAAGTGCTAGAGGTCGCGTCTGGCCTGTCATTTCGAGGGATTTTGATGACGACGGATCCGGACATGCTGTACACGGAAACCGATCTACCCGTACTCACACGCGAGAAAATGTCAGTCGTCGAGCAAATCCCAGTTTTGCAACAGGCCTATCAAAGACCCAATCTTTTCGTTGACGCGGTTGACGCCCTTAATATCCGCGATCTAAATCATGCGCTAAGGCATTTTGATCCGAAAAAGCCTATCGCAGTCGTCCATGAAGGACTTTACATGTATTTGTCGCGGGCAGAAAAAGAGACACTCGCTACCAATATAAAAGAAATTCTAAGCAGGTTTGGTGGTGTTTGGATAACACCAGACTTCATGGTTGAGGCTGAAATGCAGCAACTCATGAATCAGCCACGGGTTCGCTCAGTCATGGATAGTATGACCACATCCATTGCAACTTTAACTGGACGTGACCTCAGGCAAGATCAATTCAAAGATCAATCTGAACTTTATGACTTCCTCCAAAACCTCGGCTACAAATACACAACCTATCCACAAATTGACGGAAGCTACGAGCTTTCATCGCTTAAAACCTTTCCAATGACGGAAAATCACCTAAGCGTCTTGAAGGACGCCCTCCGATTGTGGGTTTTGAGACTTCGCTAATAGTGACACCGTAAGCCCAAAATCTGGACTAATCCGCGATGATACAAGATAATAAAGGTACAGAGCGTATAATTCGATGTTCGGAGGGCACTGTGTCAAGAGGCCTCGTTTATGACCTACCCACCAGGATTTTTCATTGGTTATTTGTCGCTCTCTTTGTGACAGCATTTGTGATCGCGAAAACGATTGACGATGAGTCCGTTACATTCTCCTACCACATGATCGCTGGCATGACTTTATCTTTTCTGGTCGTTCTTAGGATCATCTGGGGAATCATAGGAACCAAGCACGCAAAATTTTCCGGCTTTGCACTGAATCCCGCCGACCTGATCGGTTATGCCACAGGCTTTTTCTCGGGCAGCAAAAGGCGCTGGGCGGGACACAATCCTGCCTCCAGCTGGGCGGGCGTCATCATGATGACACTGGCTCTGTGCCTTGGAATTACCGGATACCGTATGGCTACAGGCCCTGAAAATCATGACATTAAAGAGATCCACGAAACACTGGCTACATTATTTCTTATCGTGGCTCTGACCCACGTTGCTGGAATCATAATCCACACCGTGAGACACAAAGAACTGATCGGTTTGAGCATGGTGGACGGAAAGAAAGACAACCTTGGCTCTGGGCAGACCATTGGTGACCCAAAAAATCTAGTTGGTATAATTGGTCTAGCTATGGTTCTCGCCTGGGCTACCACGCTGCTTGTAAAGTTTGAACCATCAACTAGATCTCTTACGTTATTCGGCACTCATCTGCAGCTTAGCGAAAACGAGGAAGATCATAAAAATAGCGATGAATCAGATCATGAGGGAGAGCGTAGTGACGACTAAAACGACGACTGAATCGCTCATCTTGAAGCCAACTCCTCCACGCTTGATACCCAAGTTAATGTTAATTGTGTTGTTTACACCCATTGGCATAATTGCTTGCAAATCAACGAGCAATCGTCTCTCCCAAGTAAAAAGTGCTGAAGAAACTCAGAGTGAGATTAAATCTGAAATTTCTGATGTATTGATAAAACCGGCGCAAACAGCACTAACCTTACTTGAGCCTATTGCCAAGCAATTCAAGAGCATCCAAGAACTCAAAGCGGTCGCTGACGGCGCGATTCAACAAGCTGACACTTGGGCTAGACGCGAACTGGAATCAGCACGGGCAAGGCATCGCGAAAACGCGCTATTGTGGGATGTCGCGAAGGTTTTTGCAGGCCCAGACGGCTTACTTAATTATCGCGATGTAAAGAATACACTTACCTGCACACCAGATTCAGAATTAAAAAGCATCGTTCAATTCCTTTTAAATGATGCGTCTCAAAAATCATCAGGCTACACCAAAGACGGCATTTTGTTACTCACTAAGCATATTCAAAACAACATCCCGCTACCAACATTTCGAAGCAGCTTCAATCCTTTCGGGTTTTTAAATGATCAACAGCGCTCCACCGAGATTCGTAATGAAATAAATCGGCAAATCGCAAGAACTTTTAGTGAACAATGCCTTGTACCGAAAGATAAGATCCATAGCATGGGAGCTTTTGATCTGATCAAAAAGTACTGCATAAATGCTCTTGATTTGCGAAGTCAAGGCATCCTCGCTGGGGTTTTGAACCTGCACTATGACGCGGCATCTATAGACAAAGCGGGAGTTTGTGACGGACGCATATTAACCCAAAAACTGTTTCAAGACTTTCACAAAAAATATATAGCTCAATCAGTTACTATCAATAGAACCGACTCTTACACGAACAAAGTAGCCGCCGACTTTCTAAGACTTCAAACCGCCAAATACTTTGGCTCTTTTGACACCAACTCCAACGCCATCAATCTTTACGAGCCAACCCAAGATTTCTTTGTGAATAAATACTTAAAATTCCCGGTGGGCGCTCAAGTGACCCTGCGCGGCGGACTGCCAGTATCCATCGTAAAAAAACTCATGGACGATTTCACGGCAGGCCAAAACGATCTTCTTGTAGGCAACCTTGGACAAATCAGTAAATTATTTAAAACAAACCTCAACTGCCAAGCGCTCGCAAACAAGTTCGTCCCCGTAAAGACACCAAATCTAGAGCGCCTAGATTTCACCTACTACAAAGACGAAGATGAGTTCAGAGCCTATTTTGATCCTGAGTTCGACGGCCAGAAATATTTCGTAACAAACATCCAAAATCGGGAAAATCTACGTAAAGCCATTGAAGACAGCCGAGTTAACAAATCAAATGCTATGCTCAAGAAAACTGAGTCCAATGGTAAAGTGTCGTTTTTTCATCAATCTTTAAGTCATATGGATTTTCTTGGCGCAAATGGCAGCTCTCTTTCGCGCAGTAAGTTTACAAAATTACCAGACGGCCGCGTCAGACTCGATAGCCTACACCTAGAACACGCCTCGGACGGTGAATTCTCAGTTATAATCCAGCACGTCAATCAAGCCGGTGAGTTTGAGATAATCGAATACGATGGGTATTCAATACCCTATGCGGTCAGTAATTCCAGTCTCATGACACCCTGCTTGGAATTCACGGCTCAATAGGAAATGATGACTCGTTTACTTACTTTAGCAATTTTGCTCACACTGCTGCCTTCAGAAGCGGCCTTTGCTAACAAGAAAACTAAAACCAAGAAAAAGCCAAATAGCAGCCAAGTCAAAATTGAGAAAAGACCCGACGAAAAGCCCTCGATGAAGCCATTAGAGCGGGCTCAGGCATTTCGATTCGGAATGGGTGGAGGCCTTCAAAGTATATACCTACCATCTATTGGTCTGGAGGCTGTTGCAGATTTTGGCAAACTACAGGCCGGCGGCGAATTCGGGTTTTTCCAGCTTTCTCAATCTGAATTCCGAGGTAATACATCATTTATTGGCCTTGGCGCCAGATGGCGACCGAATCAAGGGCAGCCGTTTTTTATCGGAGTCAGCTTTGGTACCAGAAGCGTTACGCTCACGACTAATGCCGACCTTTCCTTCACCGATGGAACATCGGGAAATACCATCAAAACGACCATTGCATGGACTCGCAAGGTGTCTCAGAGTCTTTTATATCCGAAGGCGGGCTGGATGTGGAGATCCGACAAGTCAGCCCTGATTGCGGCCGGAGGTCTTCTGCTGCCTATAGGCAGCAAAGCCTCCATTTCGGGTAATCCGACTTCGGCCGAGGGAATAAGCGAGGAGGACTACCAGGCTACGGCAGACTCGAAGCTTAAAGACGTTACCAAAACGACGAACTCAATAATGCCAAGCGTCGAATTCAAGTATCTGCTATTTCTAAATTAGTCCGAGTTCTCATCGCCAAGCGCTATTCAATCAATATTGAACATTAACGAAACGACATGAAAAACTGGCGTACGTTTTGCCAAACTGTTGCATCCGTTTGCATAGCCACATGGTTGGCATTCACGCGAATATTCTGATGTGCGTGAGCAATCGGACCGGAGCCAAGAATGACCGCGGGTTGATGATAAAGGTTAATCCAGCGAGTTCTCATATTGAGATTTTGCAACTCTGTGGCCGTGAAGTCTCTGGGAGCCTCGCGACATCCAGGCTCTCTTAGTCTTTGGCAAGTAACTCGGCTAACAGGATCGATCGATGCCAGGACAATTGGCGCCGTAGCTCGGCTAAGAAGAAGCGGCGATGATGCTAGCTTCATAGCGAGCCATCCAGCATGCGAATGACCCACGATAAAAATCTTACTAAATCCTTGCATGCGGCCAACGACTAGCTCAGGAATCTGGGTTTCAAGAATTGGAAGCATCTGCCTTTCAGCCTTGAGGTCATAAAATTTCATTTGAGGGCTTTGCCACTCGTAGCAAGCATAAATCACACGATCATTGGCAGTTAGAACGCCGCCTGAAAAGATCCACTGGTTAAATGCCATGAACAGTTCGTTTTCCTGCAAACCAGGAGCCACTCTTGAAGGAGCACCTTTGGGGCAACTACCGTTACCTGATAAAACGACATAAAGGTTTCCAGCAACCACAGGAACCAATGGTTGAGTCCAGGTTGTAATAGTCGGCAACTGAGGAGACGTCTCAACCGGGAGAATTCTTGATTGAAAGGCACCCTGTTTGGAAACCTGATCTATGCCAGCACCGCCAGCTTTAATAGCTTTATTAACAATCAATGCATCATTCACATCTTGATTCTGGCCACAAGTGGAGGTCAGTACTGCTATAAGCCCAATCAAAACAGAACGTTTCAGAAACCTTTGCATGAGGCACCCCTTTAAGTTTGTAGCCCCCTCTTAGCGGGCAGGCACACTCTGGTCAATCAGTTTTTAAGCCCTAGTTCTAGTTGCCTTTAGAGATTAGTTGCTCCAGAATGCCTTTAGAGCAAAAAACCAGTAGATTTAGGGTATTAAGTCTTAAGATGAAGGAGGCTTGGCATGTTTCTACAAAAGTTTCCACCAATGGGTGTTTACGAAACCTTGTTCAAATTCCAAGACGCCACTGGCTCCTACATGGGAGACCCCGGCACTCACCCATGGGCTCAAGGCTTTCCCTTGACGACGCAGCTACCGGGCGGCCCAGCACTGCCCTCGCATGTAGAGTTTGCATCGACTGATCTGAAATACCCGGCCGCTGCTGGCGTCGACAAACTGAAATTAGCTATTCGTGATTACTACAACCACTTCTACGGAGCGGACATCAGCGAAGACAACATCGCCGTCTTTGCCGGCGGAAGACCAGCCATTTTTGCTACGCTTTTATTTTTACAGCGTGACATCAAAGTCATGATTGAAGAGACCGAGTATACACCCTACTACGATAAGCTTAAGATGCTTGATCGTGCCTACGAAGTCATTCCGAGTGACCCCAGCAATTTATTTAAACCAAGCATGCAAGATTACCGTGCCGCCAGGTCAAAATGTAACGGAAAGACTTTTTTAATTAAGAGCAATCCATGCAACCCTACTGGCGTCACCTGGGAGGGATCGCAACTTAAGGAACTAGTCGAATTTGCATCTGAAGCCAACCACGGCGGCATCATTGATGAAGCCTACGAATTCTTCTCAGAAAATGGCCCTGTAAGCGCCATGCGCTACGTCAAAAATATCGACAAGACCAACGTGTTCGTGATCGGGGCTGCGACAAAGGGCCTACAAGTCCCGGGAATGCGGACTGGCTGGGTTATTGCCGCTAAAGAACACATTGAACTCTTCAGAAATTTCTCGTCCATTGCCATGGGCGGCGTATCTCGCCCATCCCAGATCTACGTGGCTAATCTTCTTGAGAAAAATCGCGTCACCGAAGCTCGTGACGCTGTTGTGCGTTTCTACAACGAACAACGCAAGCGTTACGAAACAGGCTTATCAT
>JBEIGW010000175.1:0-6046 GCA_040381655.1 Deltaproteobacteria bacterium | reverse complement strand
CCTGATGGCTGTTCCCCGGCTGATGATCTGCTGATTCCAAATCTGGGTTCGAGGACCCGACTCGCGTCTGATCAGCTTTAGCGCCCGAAATGTCCGCCACGTCACCACCTGAAGGAGCTGAGCTATGATTTACCTCGTGTACGTGTGGTTTTACGAATAGAACAGCGAGTCCCATAACGAATGTCATGCCGAAGATACGAAAAAAACTCAAACGAATCGGTTTTTTCTTAAATTCTTCCGGCAACGCATGTTCTTGATCTGAGTTATCAATCATTGCGCACCAAGGTGAACAGCTAACCAATATCCCGCCCAACACATGATTGCGCCAATGAGAAGGCTGCCTAGACCATGAAGTATGGCGTGGGACACAAAGCCATCAAATCCAAGTGAAAGCATCTCCGCCGACAGGGCCGAAAAGGTCGTTAGGCCACCCAAAATACCGGTGACAATAAAGAGTCTGGTTTGATCGGAAAGTTTCGCAGATGCAGCTAAACTTACACCGGCTAAGAGAGCGCCTACCATATTGACTACAAAAGTGCCTAACGGCCAGCCGCGCTCAGGATTAAGCCAAACCTGACAAAGCCAGCGAATGACAGCCCCTAAACCACTTCCAATAAATACAGCAAATAAATTGGTCACTTATAATTCGCCCGCCTCTCAAGAAAACTACTTTCGCCGCGTCGACAAAGTATCCTATCATGAGCATCCTATGGCGCTCTATTTTAAAATTGAAGGTGATAAGATCGTGTTCTTCGGGGACACCTTCAATCACAGGCCTGCGATCAAAGCGCTAGGTGCCCGTTTCAACGGCAGTGACAAGACGTGGACCCTCTCGGATTCCGCTGAAATGCGTGATCGTGCGGCCCAAATCGCCAGGCCCCACTCCATACAGCCGGACGCGCAAACCGAAAAGAAAAAGGTCCATCAGGCCTCAAGGTCGTCAACTCTATCAGAACAACCTATCCAAATTGATCCAAGCATGGGTCTCACCGTTTCTCAGCTCATGCAACAGGCCGACCGTGCGATTAATCAAAGCTTTCCAACACCTATCTGGGTTGTAGGTGAGATTCAAAGCTGTGCGCGCCGCGCTGGGGGAACCATTTATCTTGATATGGCAGAGGGAAAATCTGGGTCCCACCAGACAGCAACAGTCACCGCCAAGTGCAACGTCTGGCAGAGCACGCTGACTTGGCTAGAGAAAAGGCATGGACGAGACAAAATTGATCAGATTTTCGTCGATGGTAACCGCCTCAGGGCGTTGGTCCAAGTAAAGCTCTACAAAGACCGTGGTCAAATTTCCCTGACGATCGAAGATATTGATCCTCTTTTCACGCAAGGAGCCCTCGCCTTGGCGCGAGCAGAACTCCTAAGGAAGCTTCGGGCTCAGGGACTAGATCAAAAAAACAAGCTCTTGAGTATTCCACCTTTCCCGCTGCGCATAGCTTTAATCACGGCTGAAGGTTCAAGAGCATACTCGGATTTCGTCCATCAGTTAATTGATGTCGGTGGTTTTGGTGGCACACTTATCTTCATCCCATGCACGATGCAAGGTGACCGAGTCCCTCAGCGAGTCGTCAGATCTATTGAACTTGCCGAACAGCACGCCGCTGACATTATCGTCATCTGCCGCGGCGGCGGTAGCGCGGCGGACCTCAGGTGGTTTGATGGGGAGGAAATCGCTCTAGCGATTGCTCGTGCCCACACACCAATTATTGCAGCTATAGGACATCACGATGATACGTGCGTGGCTGAAGAGATTTGCCACACCCGCGAGAAGACCCCTACAGCGGCAGCCGACCGTATACTTGAAGTCTTCACGGACACTCGGGCAACGATTAATGAAAAAGCGCACTCATTGGCCGTGTATCTTGACCGTGAGATCACAAAAATGGATCGCATTCAATCCAACCTTAAAGAACGACTCAGCAGTGTCTTGGACACCTTTTTCTCCTCTCAATCACAACGTCTCTTATTCCAGTCTGTCAGTCTTACTAGGGCTTTCGAAACGTCTTTCAATCGCCAATCATCAAGTTTTATCTCTATGGCAGCCCAACTCAACCACAGTGCAACTAGCGCTATTCAGCAAATCACGGAAGCCATCTTTTCGTTTCATCAGCGATTAACGGCTCTCGATCCGACGCCGTGGCTAAAAAGCGGCTGGACGCAGTTGATGGCGAACGGGCAGCAGGTTAATTCCGTAGAATCGATTGATCTCGGAGACACATTGACCGCAAGGCTACTTGACGGGAGTCTGCAACTTCAAGTCAAACATAAAACACCCAAACATAAAGGCTGAGCTATGGCAAAACATGAACCAAAAAAGAAAAGTGCGTCTGACGCTGATGGTAAAACCTACCAAGCTATGCTCAGTGAGCTTGACGAGATTGTTAGAACTGTCGGGCAAGGGCAGCTTGATCTTGATCAAGTTGTTGAAAAAATCGAGCATGGCTACAAACTCATATCAGTCATGCGGCATCGTCTCGACCAAACAAAAGCAAAAGTTGAGGCTCTACGGGTAGACTTTGAAAAGAGCTCGTCGTCTGAACCAACCTCGGTGAAAGATAAGGGCCAAAAGATGACTGATGCCGAAGATGACGAGGATTTACCATTCTGAGGTTGGTTGATGCGATGAATTGTTATTGAGAACGATTCTCAATTAGGGTAGTCTTCGGGTTGTCATCGTTATAAGAGTTGTGGAAACACTAGCATTAGCACCCAAATGAACATCAGTTGCGCGCCTCTATCAACTCCCCTTCGTGTTCTCGCTGTTGAGATGCAGGGTGATGGAGATGTTATTGGTCGACGCTTAATGGAGTTAGGTTTTATTCAAGGAGCGGTCGTTGAGGTTAGACATCAAGCGCCGTTCACATCTGATCCAATCGCCGTTATGGTGAGGGGAATGATGGTGGCTTTGCGACGTTACGAAGCAAAACGCATCAGCGTAGAGCCAGAGGCGGCATTAGGAAAAACGGCGCTTGAGATGGGCCATCCATGAGTGAGAAGACTAATCCCGTCGTAGCTCTGGCAGGAGCACCGAATGCGGGTAAGTCCGTTCTTTTTAATGCTCTGACCGGTCTTAATCAAAAAGTTGCTAACTACCCGGGCGTAACCGTCGAGAAAAAATCAGGCTTATCATCAATCTGGAATGGTCGAAGATTTCTTTTTATTGATCTCCCCGGCGTCTACAGTCTTGACCCCGTTAGTCTTGACGAACGAGTTGCTATCGATGTTTTGCTTGGTCAAGGAATCGCATCTAAAGACACGCCACCCGATGTGGTGGTCGCTACTATTGATGCGTCTAATCTTGAACGAACGCTCGGACTAGCCATCGAGCTTAAAGACACTGGCATTCCCACCATTGTTGCCTTGAACATGATGGATCTGGCGCAACGTCGTGGCCTTAAAATAAATGCCAACATTCTTTCTCGCGAGCTTGGATGTCCCGTCGTACCCATGGTTGCTACAAACGGGGACGGCATTTCAGCGCTCATGACAAAGATCGATCAATTTATCCCGACTAATATTCCTAATGCTGAAGGTCATGCGGTACACAGACCCACCGCCTTTAAAGCAGTAACTTCGGAAATAATCACCAAACGCTTTCAAAGGGTCGATGATATTTTGAAAAAAGCCGTATCTTCGGCCTCTAAAGTTGATCAACTCACCTGGAAAATCGACAAATTTGTTCTGCACCCTCTATGGGGCTCGCTACTTTTGTGCGTGATTTTAATTGGGCTCTTTCAGTCAGTTTTCACTTGGGCAGCACCGCTAGCTGACGGAATCGAGATGGCCGTTGCGGCCTTGCAAGGGTCTAGCAGACTCGTGCTACCTGATGGCATGTTTCGAGACCTTTGGACAGAAGGGGTTTTAGGGGGCGTCGGCAGCGTTTTGGTTTTTCTGCCTCAAATTTTGATGCTTTTTCTTTTTATTAACCTGCTCGAAGGCTCCGGATATATGGCTCGTGCAGCCTTTATCCTAGATCGTTTGATGTTTAAAGTGGGTCTACAGGGGCGAAGTTTCGTTCCTCTTTTGAGCTCATTTGCATGCGCCATACCTGGCATCATGGCAACTCGTACAATTCGCGATGAGCGCGATCGCATAACAACGATTATGGTTGCTCCGCTGATCACTTGCAGTGCCCGTCTCCCCGTCTATACGCTGCTGGTCGGAGCGTTCGTTCCGCAGCGCCCAGGACCCATCGGCATAAGCCTTCAAGCATGGACTATGTTTTTTCTCTTTTTAGCTGGTGTCGCGAGCGCATTTCTTGCCGCGAGTGTGACGAGGTTGGTTAGACGTCGCAACGAACAAACCCCCTTTATGCTCGAAATGCCCTCTTATCGTTGGCCCCACTGGAGGTACATCGGAATCTCTCTGTGGTTACGAGCTCTTGCATTCATTAAAAGAGCGGGAACGGTTATCCTAAGTTTAAGTGTCATCTTGTGGTTTCTAAGCTCTCACCCAAAAGCCCCTGACGATGCGACCCAACCGCCCATTCATTACAGCGCAGCGGCGATTCTCGGAAAAACAATCGAGCCTCTTGTTGCGCCGTTAGGTTTTGACTGGCGTATAGCCACAAGTCTTGTACCAGGACTGGCTGCACGCGAGGTTATGGTAAGTTCGCTGGCGACCGTTTTTGCCGTCGAAATGAGTGATGCGGAAGCGGCTAGCACAAAGACCCTACAGGACAAACTTAGGGAGACTTGGCCGCCCGCCACGGCTTACGCACTAATCGCTTGGTACGTGTTTGCCCCGCAATGTATTGCGACTATCGCAACTGCGCGGCGAGAAACCGCAAGCTGGCGTTGGCCCCTACTCCTCATCGCCTACACGCTATCCCTTGCGTGGTTGGCGGCGTTTGTCACATTCAGACTCTTCAGCTAGAATGTAGTATACGCAGGTCGTTGACATGCAAGGCCTAATGGGATTCCGCGCCCCTACTGGAGCTCCGTCATCGGGAGGTTTTTGAGAATGCAGTTAAATCGTTTAAGCCATAGGTTGCTTTGCTTAATGCTGCCCATCACTCTCTGCGCCACAACGTCCCTGGCTAAACCAAATCCGGGAGCGGAGAGTCCAGGCACGCCCCTTCCAAAAGGATATGATGAGAGTTTTCAGACGGGTGACATTCCAAAACCGACTAGCCCAGATCTTGATCCCGAGAACGTCACGGACGATGAGTTAGCGCCCGACAAAGCCCCAGAGCTTAATCCCCTCAACGATCCTGATTTAGACCAAGAGCCAAGAGATGTCCGTGTTGGTTTATCTGCTGCGCTCACCCTTCCTCACATGCTCAATTTTGCTATCGAATCATTGATACGAGACAAAGCATCGGTTTCCCTGAACTACGGCAATGTGACGAGAAGCTTGAGTAACGTTGATGTTTCTCTAAAGCACTATGATGTTCGCTTGCGCTGGTTCCCGTTTGCAACGTCATTTTTCGTTGGGGCAGCCCTTGGACAGCATCAACTTATAGGCGAGCTTGATCGTAATATTAAGGAAGTGACAACAAACCAAACTGTGTCAGCTCGGGGCAAACTAGTTGCCTCGGCAAACTACGTGGCGCCCCATGTTGGTTGGTTCAAAGTTTGGGATAGCGGCATACTCGTTGGTTTTGATCTCGGCTATCTGTTTCCGACCAGTCCGAAGACAAAGTTTTCTTCAACGTTTAAAAATCCTCCGGCTGGCACCGAGACAACGCTAAAAGAAACTAGTGAGTACAAAAAATTACGTAGTGATCTCGAAGACGCCGCCAAGACTCACGCGTCAAAACCCACGCCATTTAGCTCCCTTATGAGGCTTGGTTGGATGTTTTAGTCTGCATCGATTATTTCCGATCGTGAAAGGTCATCTTCAAAAGCAAAAGCCACCGGCATAATCAGTACCGGTGGCTTTTTTAGCTAGTTATCCGCTCTGCTAGCGCTTACTTCTTCGTCGCTGCAGCAATAGCTGGAGCTTTTGCTACTGCCAAAGGCTTTGTCGCCGAAGTATCTGCTACCGCGCCAGCTTTTGCATTGGTGGCTTCTGTGGTCATATTGCTTTTGTCGCCATT
>JBEIGW010000174.1:0-6065 GCA_040381655.1 Deltaproteobacteria bacterium | reverse complement strand
GTTGGGCATGCTAAGATCTTGGTACATTTTAGCCCGGCTCCGACCAGTCTCAAAAGCGCCGTCCACGTTTTTTGAAGCTGACGACCACCAAGAAGGCGTTATCCAGTCAAAGAATCCAAGATTAAATTCACTATTCTCGTCAACGTTGCTTATTGACGCACTTGCGGGTCGAGGTGGAATACTGCGCCTCACGTCCGCCAAGAATTCGCCGTCACTCTCAATCCTGCGAGCGTAGTTGGCGAAAATGTCGTGTGTTTTAGGGAAATCTTTCTTGAATGTGTCTCGAGTGCCGCCAGAGTTTGAATTGCAGTAGTAGGAATCGAAACTCTCAGCGTAGACAAAGTGGTCAAATAGTTTTCTTCCGGCTATGTTGCCGTCGGCCAGTAAATTTGCATAGGGGTCAAGACTGACTTTGGCGCCGTTGCTGCGTGCAGCTTCTACTTCTTTTATAAAAGTAGATGCTAAGTCAAACTTAAATTTTTGGAAACTATCGGTGCGGCGCACGAACTCCTGATAACCAGGCTTTGATCGCGTCATCGGCTGTTCTCCGGCCGCGGCGATGATTTCTGAGGTGGCCCTTGCTAACATACGCACAAGATTGTGCTGTATGGCCAAAGGATCTGCTTTCAAATAAATAACGATTCGATTGTCAGAGGTGTCCCAGCAGGATGAAATGCGACCACCTTCACTGGCATAAAACAAGTCGGCGCCCGAGAGCTGTTTAGAGCAGATCGCTTCTACGTCGCTACTAATCCTAATTACGCTTTTATCCTGGGAGGCGAAGAGAGTCATAATTTGATCTGGCACCGCCGATAGTGCATGCAGCGTCGCATCCTTGATGAGGTCGGCAGTTTTTTGATCTTTAGCGGAATTAGCGGATATTTCTATTGAAGGGAGAACCGTGCTTGTGCGGGCAGGGCCTGAGCAAATGTTGAATTTTTTTGCCCCCGTTCCAGCGAAGTTATCGACGGAAGCTAGTTTTCCGTCACTAGCTTTTGGCTTACAACTTGCGAGTACCAGCAAAGATAAGATGGCGAAAGACTTGAGTGTCATGGAAATCTCCTTAGATATTCCTAAGGTCGGATGTTCTATCGCCTGACTTTAATGCTTTAAATCTATGGACCTTGACCGGTCGTCAGCTACTTATTTAAAGCAGCGACTTCACAGACAATCTAAAGGTTTTACACGATAATAGCCCTAGCAGGGCTTCTATAGAGTGCTCCCGGCCAGACTTGAACTGGCACACCTTGTGGGCGGGGGATTTTAAATCCCCTGTGTCTACCGATTCCACCACGGGAGCAGAGCGAATGCATTTTGACCCAGTTGCTGTATACTTGAGCGCATGGACCATGTCACAGAACAAGAGCGAAACGTTAGCATAGCTGCGGCGACGGGTAAAGACCATGATCAGGTCTCACTGGATCAGGCCGTGGTGTATTTTGACCCAGAGTGTTCACTTTGTAGGTCGTTGGCCACATTTATGGGAGAGCGTGTGGACTCTCAGATTATGAGGTTTGTTCCAAGTCCTGAACGTAATCCGTCGAGTATCGTGGTGGAATTTGAGGACGATGGCCGCTGCCAGAGGCTTTCAGGCGAGGTCGCGTGGGCTTGGATGTTGTCTCATCACCCGACGCTGCATGAACTCAATTGGCTTGCTCAAAAACTCGGCATAGCGGGTGGAGCGGCCCGCGCCCTGATGGCCACTGGCGGGGTCTTGAAGCGGATGTGTTGGCGGTGTCGACGGTAGTGAGTTCGAGTACCTGAGAGACATCTGACCGCCTAGTGCTGCCGCCAAACTTCGAAGCATTCCCGGTTGAAATCTCAGAAGATCGGCCGTGAAGTGATCCATCAGCATACCGCAGCCTTTCATGACCCAGCCCGGCGCGTCCGGGGCCCAGGACAATTCAAGGGCGACACCTTGGGATATTTCAATCAGTTCGTCTGGCTCATCTCGTCTAAAGACGGGATACCAGACCATCCAGTTTTTGCTGATCTGCTTAGCCTTCAGTAGCGCTTTGTTGACTTTGCTCCAATCATCTGCGGACCCGTCGCTACTGCGGTAGGGAGGATCAATGAGGCAAAAGTCCACTTGCTCAAGCTTATCCAGAGCATCATAGCCGCTTTGGGGCTTGAGAGTGACCCAGTCGGCAAGTTGTCCCTTGCGGATGGTGCTTGCGGCCATCTTCAGAGTGTCAGCGTTGATTTCGTGGGCGCTAATCTTGAAGTTTGAGTGACCCGTGCGTCTTAGGTATTCCGCAACTAGGGCCCACGAGCCCTTGTAGAGTAAATTTTCACGCATACCGGGAAGCACCAAGTCAAAGTAGGGATGCTCAATCGCCTGCGCAGCCTCGGGGCCCATAAATCGGCCGATACCTCGACGCCAGTCTCCATTTTCACCAAGCCGCGCGTAGCCGGGGCCCGCATGTGTCTCAACATAATGAAAGGAATCAACCGAGCGAGAAACGAGGGAACGAAGGACTTCCAGTAGCAAAAAATGCTTCCATACGTCACCGTTGTTGCCCGCGAAGCGGCAGTGATTGTAGGGGCGTTTTGCCACGTTGATTTGCATGAAGTCTTAAGGCCCTCGGCAAGAGTCGTTTGAGGGGTCGGATCTAGCACAGGACGACGTGCCTTCTCAAGCGACAAAAAATAATAAAAATAAGCCCTGTTATGGGCATAAATAGCCCATTGATTATAATATCTTAGCGGAGGGATACTGGAGTGAGAATGATTGGTCAAACGGCCAGTCAGGGCTAGGAGTTTTCATGAAGCTTGCCATTTTGTCCCAGGATGCCTCCCTTTATTCGACGTCTCGCCTGAGGGCTGCCGCCGAAGAGCGCGGCCATCAGGTAAAAGTCGTCGACTACATGCGCTGCTATATCAATGTGTCCTCTGATAGCCCCTGCGTGATGTATGCCGGAAAGCGACTGGAGGATTATGATGCGGTCATTCCAAGAGTGGGCGCATCCAATACTTTCTACGGTACAGCCATCGTCCGTCAGTTTGAACTGATGGGAGTCGTCAGTGCCAACGGCTCCCAGGCCATCTCGCGAAGTCGCGACAAGCTTCGCTGTATGCAAATTTTGGCTAATCATCAAGTGGGACTGCCGATCACAGGTTTCGCCCACAGTACACAAGATACTGATGGGCTGATTGCCATGGTCGGCGGAGCACCACTCGTCATAAAGCTCATTGAAGGCACTCAAGGTATCGGCGTGGTGCTTGCTGAGACTCATGCGTCAGCAAAATCCATGATTGAGGCTTTTAGAGGCCTTTCTGCTCACATTCTGGTTCAGGAGTTTATTGGTGAAGCCAAGGGCGAAGATATTAGGGCTTTTGTCGTCGGCGACCAAGTGATTGCAGCCATGCGACGCAAAGCAGCCGAAGGAGAATTCAGAGCTAATATTCACCGAGGTGGCAAGTCTGAAAAAATCCAGCTCACCAAAGCCGAGGAAGATGCAGCGATACTGGCTTGCAAGGCCGTGGGTCTTAACGTTGCCGGTGTCGACATGCTTCGTTCTAACTACGGTCCAAAAGTACTAGAAATCAACTCCTCACCTGGTGTGCAGGGCATTGAAGTCGCGACTGGTATCAATGTCGGAGGCCTCATTATCGAATATCTTGAGAAAGCAATGAACGGGTCTCGAAGTTTCAGTGGTTAACAGTAAATAAGATTTTTGTTGGAGTCAGTCGTGCCGACCCGCCCTCGTCAAACATCAACCACAAAAATTTCCAGTCGACCAAAAGATGATGGGTTGTCAATTGGCGGTATGTTTATTGGCAGAGGCGAACAAAAGCGCATCGAGATACCTATCACCATGCTTGCAACCCAAGGGGCCTTGACGATGCCCGTTGAGGTGATCGTCGGCGACGAACCTGGGCCTGTGCTGGCTTTAACGAGTACGGTCCATGGTGATGAACTAAACGGCATTGAAATTATTCGTCAACTGATTCCACTGCTCTCACCCAACATGATCACCGGAGCTGTGGTGGCTATTCCTATTGTCAATGTCCCTGCCTTTTTGAATCAAAGCCGTTATCTTCCTGATCGTCGGGATTTAAATCGCGTGTTCCCAGGCAGTAAAAACGGTAGTCAGGCCTCAAGAATAGCCTTTGCTTTGATGGAGCAAGTCATCAAACAGTGCTCGCACCTCATAGATATTCACTCGGCAAGTGCTCATCGCAGCAACTCACCACAAATTCGCGCAAGCCTTTCTAGTCCCGAGATCGTTGAACTCGCTAAAGCGTTTGGTGCGCCGTTTATTATTCATGCCGCTGAGCGTGATGGGTCCTTGCGTATGGCGGCAGCTGGGTGCGGGATCACAAGTATGGTTTATGAGGCTGGTGATGCATCCAGATTTGATAAAGACGCCATCGAGACAGGATTGCACGGCGTACTCGGCGTGATGCATCACTTGGACATGGTGTCGGCTCGGGATGTCCACATTCGAAAAACAAAACGACTGCGCCATGAGCATTCCAGAATATTTGAGAAGCACAAGTGGGTGCGCGCAACGCGTGGAGGCCTTTTTCGCGCCCATGTTGTTCCTGGGCAAGACGTGGAGCGGGACCAGTTTCTAGGATTCATTGCTGATGCCTTCGGGGAAGGTATGGCGGTCGTTAGGTCGCCCAAAGCAGGGGTTATCGTGGGGATTACACGTAATCCCGTTGTAGGGCATGGTGATGCTCTGGTAAATATAGCCCACTGAAGCGTTATTCTGCTTCATCCGAGGCTTAAATCAATATGCATGAATGGATTGATACTGTAGTGAGTGACTTAGCTGATAAAGGCTGGGCGTTGCTGCCACAAGTGCTTCCTCGTTCGTTTTGTTTAGAGCTGAATACGTGGATCGATCAGCAAGTCGCATCGGGAGCATTTCAACATGCCGGGATCGGGAAGGGTCAGAGACATCAAAAAAACGACAGTGTTCGGAGTGATCTCGTATTGTGGATGTCAGATCTAAATGAAGACCAGCGCTTACGCCGTCTAGAAACGTTATTAGATAACCTGCGTCACCGGCTAAACCGCGACCTATTCGCAGGACTTGAAACCTTTGAGGGTCATTTTGCCATTTATCCCCCCGGAGGCTTTTACAGGCGACATGTAGATACCTTTCGTGATGATGACGCCAGAAAGCTGACGTTTCTTCTTTACTTGAATGAGCGCTGGGAAAAGGCGGACGGCGGCGAGTTAATCCTTGAAATGACGGATCACTCAGCGGTGTCCGTAGCTCCAACTATGGGAACCGTCGTAATGTTTGATTCAAGGCGATTTCCCCATGAGGTGACCGAGGCAAACGCGGAGCGTCGAAGTTTTACAGGCTGGTTTAAAGTTCGCTCACTGAGCTAGTTTTACGTTTAGGCTATGGCCACACCCATAACAACAAGAGCGGCAAAGATGTATCCAGCTACTGAAAACGTCTCTCCCCAAAAAACATTAGCCAAAGTGACAGCTACCACCGGTTCAATAGTGGTGATGATAGCCGCTCGTCCAGCGTCCACAAGCCTAAGTCCAAACCCGTAAAGTAAGTAGGGGAGATACGTACACGTGATTCCTACAAATACACAAGCCAGAATGGTCTGGGTCGAATACCCGCTGATTCTTGAAAAAACGTCAAACCCGCTGCCTGGTGATGAGCTCGCCACAAACGGTAGTATAACAATTGACGCGAGAGGAAATGAGATCATATAGACGACCACGGGGCTCAGCCTTTTGAAGAATATTTTTCCTGCGATGTAGAAGCCCGCGTAACTTAGCCCTGAGAGCAGCCCCCAAAAGAGTGCGCTCGCGGAAAACTGCACATATGATCCCCATAAACACATCCCTGTGATCCCAGTCAGAGTTAGGGCTAGCGCACCCCAGCGCCTCGGCGGGATAGTCTCTTTAAATATAAAAAGTCCGGCGAGATTCACCCAGATCGGAGCGCTGTATAGCAAAATGGATGCAAGTGCTGCTCCGCCATGGCTGACAGATAAAACAAAACTACCTTCCAGCAGAGCTACACCAAAAATAGCGAATACACATAGACCAGTCCAATCTCTAACACCCGCAGGAAGTGGCTGTC
>JBEIGW010000173.1:0-6116 GCA_040381655.1 Deltaproteobacteria bacterium | reverse complement strand
TGATGAGTATGGAGTTCGTAGAGCTCAACCCTATGTGTGACATTGAACATAAGACCGCTGGGCTTGTCGTTGATCTTGTTCAATCGGCTCTTGGAAAATCAATCGTATGAGTTTCTTGCGATAGTGAGTCTGATGACAGCGTCTCAATTTAACAGATTTAAGTTATTAAAAACAAACGGACAAGCTAGGCGTGGGGTTTTAACGCTCAAGCATGGCGTTGTGCAAACTCCAATTTTTATGCCGGTTGGAACCGTGGGTAGTGTAAAGACCTTAACTCCAGCGGACCTCAAGGATCTTGATGCGCAAATTATTCTTGGGAATACGTATCACTTGTTTTTGAGGCCTGGCATTGAGGTCTTATCGCACTTCAAAGGTCTACATAACTTTATCAAATGGGACCGACCGATTCTTACCGACAGTGGCGGGTTTCAGATATTTAGCCTCGGTAAGCTCAATAAGCTGACGGAAGACGGAGCCCATTTCGCGAGTCACTTGGATGGCACGAAGTTTGTTTTAACTCCCGAGCTTGCGGTGAACATTCAGGAGATTATCGGCAGTGATATTCACATGGTTTTAGATGAGTGCACATCCTACCCATGTGATCTGGCAACTGCAAGGTCGTCCATGGAGCGCAGTATGCGCTGGGCAAAGCGTTGCCGTGATGCAAAGACCAATCCAGATCTTTGTCAATTCGGAATCGTTCAGGGAGGCATGCATCCTGAGTTGCGCCGTGAGAGTTTAAGGCAACTGGTCGAGATTGGTTTTGAGGGTTATGCTATTGGCGGGCTTTCGGTGGGTGAATCAAAAGAACATATGCACGAAATTACAGAGGTTTGTTGTGATTTACTGCCCGTCGATCAACCTCGTTATCTAATGGGTGTAGGCACACCGCTTGATATCGTCGAGGGTGTCAGTCGCGGAATTGATATGTTTGACTGCGTCATGCCAACTCGAAATGGTCGAAATGGAACGCTATTCACGTCAGCGGGTCGGGTTAATATAAAAAATTTACAATACCGCCTGGATGATGCTCCACTTGATGCGGCATGTTCGTGTTATACGTGCAGAACGTTTACCAGAGGATACTTACGTCATTTGTTTCTAGCTGGTGAGATCACGGGTCTCCGGCTTTTATCGCTTCATAATATTGCGTACTACCTTCAACTTGCTAAAGACATTCGATTGGCCATTGAAAACGATGTTTTTGCGGATTTTTTAAGACATCATCAGCAATTGTGGACGAAGTGACGCTGGCGGACGGACGGGCTCTGCATCTACATTTAGCTTTGTAGAGTCAATGATGAGGAGCGTTCCGTCATGGGTCCACCCACTATAGACCAGATTGTGATCGATGTTTCGGGGTTTATTTCACAAGGTGAGGAGTATGCGAGGAAGAATCCGCGACATGAACTCACATCGGTGATAAAGGCTGCCATGAGATTAGGTCTCGACGCTCACACGGCGATGTCGGAGATTTTAGTTGATCTGAATTCTATTCAGCGTCATCAAAAAAAGCTTCAAAGAATGTGGGTCATCTTGATCATGCGTTGTGTCATGATTTGGGCAGGGGTCATTTTTGTCCGTGCCGTCCTTTTGCAGATACTCGACACGAGTGTTTGGCCGGCGTGGGTGAGCACTGATCGTCTGTTGCTGGCATCTGCTCTGTTTTTGACGGTAATCCTGATCGGGGTGCTAACAAATTGGCGTCTCAGACGGGGCCCGCTCCTGCAAAACCAAGTCTGGGATAATTTTTGTCAGTATGTAACTATGGGACGAGACTCGGTATGCTGCCCTGATTTGAGACGAGATCTCAAAAAAATTGCAATTAATGAGTTGCGGACCGGGGTGTGTGGTCAGTCGTCCAGGCTCATGTTACTTAAAAATCGCCTATCCTCGATTGGTGATGGCATCGAGCAAGAGTGCGTTACCCTCGGACCCCTCGTGGTCGGCGCAGAACTATCCATGTTTGCAATTAGTTTTATGGGGTTAATTTTCGCTCCATTGATGGCATGGATGGAATCTGCGTCTGGTGTCAATTAGGCGATTCTGCTAAGGTAGAGCCTGTGACGGTTTAGACATTGAGGTTTAGATTTATGGCGGCTGCAAAAAAAGTAATGGTGTCCGGCATTCAGCCCACCAACAAATTGACAATAGGCAATTATCTCGGCGCCATCAAGAATTGGGTAAAACTACAGAGCGAATATGAATGTTACTTTTTTGCCGTAGACTTGCATGCAATTACGTCCAAGCAGGATCCCAAAGAGCTTGGTGAAAACACGCTATTCTCACTGGCCACTTACCTTGCTGCCGGTATTGATCTAAGTCATGCCACTATTTTTGCCCAAAGTCATGTGCGTCAACACGCTGAGCTTGCCTGGATTTTGAATTGTTACTCGTACATGGGTGAATTGGGTCGCATGACGCAGTTTAAGGATAAAAGCAGTAGAGCTGGTGAGACGATACCGGTGGGACTGTTTACGTATCCCGTGCTCATGGCAGCGGATATTCTCCTCTATCAGAGTGAGTTGGTACCCGTGGGTGCCGATCAAAAACAGCACCTTGAACTCACTCGCGATATAGCGATCCGAATGAACAATTTATACGGAAATATTTTCAAGGTTCCAGAGCCTTACATACCTAAAATCGGGGCGCGTATCATGGATCTTCAAGAACCCACTGCAAAGATGAGTAAGAGTACTTCCAGTGAGTTTGGTGCGGTTTATCTAAATGACTCACCCAAGGACATAGAAAAAAAATTTAAACGTGCCGTCACGGATTCAGGTAGCGAAATTTCATATAGCGATGAAAAGCCCGGGGTCAAAAATTTGATTGATATTCAATGCGCGATCACGGCGCGCTCGGTTGACGACATCGTACAGTCCTACCAAGGGAAGATGTACGGGCATCTCAAAGTGGATACCGCTAACCTTGTTAGTGAGGAACTTAGGCCGCTCCAGGAGCGAACTCAGGCATTTTTAAGTGATAAGGGCGAGCTTCAAAGAATCTTAAAGGCCGGAGCGGATAGGGCGGCTGCTAGAGCTGAGGTTACGCTACGAAAGGTCTATCAGGTGATTGGATTTATAGGGCCATGATCTGATATAATTCTTAGCATTCAAAGAATATATGTCACTTCAGGAGGTTCTCATGATCCGTCACGGCCGCGCGATTCTAGTCGCCGCTATCGCGTCTTTTTTAAGCGTTGGTTTTACGCCTGTGGATTGGGCTCCACGCGACCCGATTGGAGAAAAGGCAAATTATCAGCTCGATAAGAATGGTAATCGCACCACGAGCTTAGTGAGTGCAGGGTCTGCCAAGGCGTCTGTGACGGAGTTTATCCCCGATCACGAGCAGGGGCCGAGCTACAATGTGAACCTCGACTACGATATTACTGTGCAGTTCTATGGACGTCAGACCGGAACGGCTAAATGGGCGTTTGTAGAAGAGTTCTTTGATCCGAACTTTATGGTTCGTCTTCGTGAGACAGGGACCTACGAAACGCCTGATTATAAAATCCGTCATGAAGGATTTGCAGATGCGCACAACCTGGATGGTTCAGTCTATCCCAGGTGTGACAAGGTTCTTATTTATGATGTCAAAATCCCTGACAAGCATAAGCTCGAGCAGATCATCTATGGCGCTGCGGGTCTGAATCCTACGGCTATGGGTAACCCCCCTGTTGAGAATCTCGAAATTCGGGCTCACATTTATGCAGGCGTACCAGTGCTTTCCGCCGTCAAACTTGATTTGTCTGGTGTTGTACAAGGAATGCCAGCAAAAGCCGGTTTTGACTACAAACGATGATTTACTTAGGGGTGCTGCTTAGAGGTCCTAAGCAGCACATTCCAGGCTTTACGATCAAGGTTGCTCACCAAACTGCCCTCGACGTCTTTTGCTGCTGTGATTTTTATTATCCCTGACTTTTTAATTAGATTAGTACTTGAGAACGTCACGGACGCAGTGATCTTGTGCTTCGTTATGGAGTGTCGAATCTCCCCAATTTTTCCTGCCAAAACTTTCTTGATCCCTCGGTTCTTACCATCCAGCACCCATTCTTGTCCCGACCTAATATAAGTGGCAAAGCCCCATGTACCAGGAAGAAATTTTGCGTCGTCAGGTCGTTTAAACAAAGCTATTCCAGCTGTCGTCTTGATAATTTGGAGCTCAAGACTGACGTCAGTCGTTTTTTGCTTTTTTTTCGGGGCTGGCGCCAGATGTTGAGACGAATGCTTGAAAGCGGAACAAATCGATGAGACTGGGCATTGGTCGCAAGAAGGATTGCTGGGCGTGCAGATGGTCTGTCCTAGTTCCATGACCGCTTGATTAAAGGCTCCAGGGTCGGTTTGCTGACAGATGTCGTCCATAAGCAATTTGAACATCTTTTTTAGATGCGGCAAATTCGGCTCGGAACGGATATCCATCAGCCGACACAAGACTCGCTCGACATTACCGTCTACAACACCAAAGGGTTCATTTGCGGTTATGGACGCGATAGCAGCCGCCGTATAGGCACCTATTCCCGGTAACTTGAGCCATTCATCATGAGAGTTGGGTAAATTCTGATCGATCGACGTCAATTGTTTACACGCTCTATGGAGTAGATCAAATCGCCGGTAGTATCCAAGTCCCCGAACCGCAAGTCTGACATCCTCGGGTTGGGCCTCAGACAGCGAACGATAGCTAGGAAACTGTTTTAGAAATTTCTCGTATACTGGAATAACGGCCTTAATCACAGTTTGTTGAAGCATGATCTCGCTGACCCAGATGTGCCATGGATCTTTATGCTTAGCCCAAAGTGTGCGCCAAGGAAGCTTTCTGTGGTTTTGTTTATACCACTTGACCAGTCGTGTCGAAAAAAAAACTCCATCGAATGCTGTTGCACCAGATGGAGTCTTTTTGGAGGATATCGTCCTCATCGCAAGAGCTAATTAAGATTTTTTAACCGCTTTTGCGCGGGTTTTTGTAGCGGTTTTTTTTCGTAAGGTTGCAGATTTTGTTGATGGAGACTTTGCCTTCTTAACCTTGCTAGCGACTTTTTTGGCGACTGGCCCGGCCTTTTTCTTTGCAGTTTCAGCTGCCGATTTAGCGGCGTCTTTTACCTTGGCGAAGGTTTTATCAACGTCAAATCCGCGTTTCTCGGCGGCGGTTCTAACCTTATCTGCAGCTTTCTTGACTGTTGAGCGCACTGTTGATTCAACGTCGTCTACATTAATGCCAGCTTTCGCAGCATTTTTCTTGATTTCGCCGACAACTTTGTTAATTGTTGGCTCAAATTCTTTGAGTTTTTTACCTAAGATTTTTTCTATCTCCGCGCCAGCGGCAGAGATATTTTCCTTCGTCGCATACGATTTGACCTTTTTGATGAGCTCATCTGAGTCCTTCTTAACAGCGGATTCGAGGTTCTTAAGGTCTTTTTGAAGTTTTTTGATGAAGTCTTTCATGCCAAGGGTCTCCTCTTGATTTTTGCCGGTGGCCTATGGTTGCCGCCAGGGCCTAGGTTATACACATATTTCACCGGGTTTGAAAGGGTATTACTGGTTAAATTTTGGATTTCTTTTTGCCAAAAATGCCTCAATTCCTTCTTTTGACTCGTCTCGACTAAAGCACAATGCAAACGCTGAAGCCTCAGCGGCTAAGCCGGCATCGAGGCTCATATGCTGGGCGTCTCTCACGAGACGCTTGGTCTCCGTAACCGCCATCGGCCCAGTTTTATTCAAAGCATCTACGATCTTATCGATTTCCGTATCGAGTTTATCGTCGTCGACAACTCGGGAGGTAAGTCCGACCATATGGGCTTCATCGGCGTTTAGAATCCGCCCACGCCCTGTCAGTAGCATATCAAGAGCGACATGAATGCCTACGCGGCTCACAAGTCGCTGTGTGCCGCCAAAACCTGCGATAAGACCCAAATTGACCTCAGGTTGTCCAAATTTAGCAGATTTTGCGGCGACGACGAGGTCACACGACATCGCTAGTTCGCATCCACCACCAAGAGCAAAGCCGCGAACTTTCGCAATCACGACGGCCGGCAACGTACCGATGATTCTGCCAATCGACTGGCCTAGTTCTGCAAATTGGTGCG
The DNA here is from genome assembly GCA_040381655.1 of Deltaproteobacteria bacterium. GTDB lineage: Bacteria > Bdellovibrionota_B > Oligoflexia > Oligoflexales > RGVZ01 > CAMDKS01. The sequence goes on along the minus strand of JBEIGW010000173.1, from coordinate 37 downwards.
CGTCTTCGGAACTCATCTCCTTCATCTCAGCAATATC
>JBEIGW010000172.1:0-6218 GCA_040381655.1 Deltaproteobacteria bacterium | reverse complement strand
TCGAAGGGGCTGCGTTGCCGGGCAGGGCGAACTTAAGGTCGGTGGGTGGGATCCATTATTTTCTTTAAATCACACGGCCGCTATGCTTCGTGCCAATATCTGCCGCTTGATTAGACGCACATGGTGCACCACAAAGAAATAAGACTGCCTTCGCCAGCACATCATGCTGTACGTCATGTGGCACAACGAGACGATTAGTGCTAAGCGGCAGGGACGAGCGCGGATATTTCCTTTTCCGAAGGCCACCTGAAAAACACATAAAGCATCTGTCTAAGGCAAAACCCACTCCCGTGTATTTTAGAAATAGTTAGGTCGTCGTTTGTTACGCACAAATCACTAAAGTGACTTCGCTAGATTGGCACAATTAAGTAGGCCAGTTTTTAAAAGCAACTAATCGAGCGCTCCGAAATCAACCAAGTCCGTAGCAAAATCTTCAAGCCTTATATCATCCAACTGCAACCGATTTGAGAAAGCGTTATAACACAAATATGTTGCGAGCCCCTGCCGATTTGCGACCCAAGGCGGCATATACAGAGCTGGCGAAACCCAACCATCAGTGAAAGATCCTTCAAGTTTTATGATGTCACTGATAGCCATCCGCCCGGCAAAAAGCCTTTGCGGATAGTCTAGTTTTCGACCCTGTATTGCCTTTCGCAGAAAGGTATGCACCGTCAGTAAACCTTTTAGATAGACACAGTCCTTTGTAAAAACATTAGTGCCGCGCACGTCGCCGCCTCGAAAAATTCTCGCCGCTGATTGAAAACTTTCTTTTTCGGACTGTCCCGAGGACAAAAAGAATTTAAAGACCTCGATAAAATCCGCCCCCTGCAAAGCAGCGTGAATCCCCTGAATACGAAGTGCAATTCGCCGTAGTCTCGCTAGATCCATGGTGCCTGTAATCAACTCTGCAAAAGTGGCCAACCCCTCTTGTGTAGCTGTTGTTCGCGGGGAACCTAAACCCATACTTTTTAGCCACGGCTGCCGCCGTCCATTCAACATAGTTGCAGAATGAACAAACACCTCATGCTGAATCAACTGCTCCACTTCGTGGTATGAAAAATAGCTATCACCCCTGACCCTAACACGTTCACTGCCTGCCGCTGCTTTGCTGGTTAGTTCATCATCGACTAGGACCTTAATTCCATAGTCCTTAAAAAAATCATCCGCTCGCTCTTTTATTATCTTTGCGGCGTCGCCGCTTTTGAGTGTTGCTTCTTGCTCATCGTCTACACCCATCATGGCGCTAAAGTCTGTCGTAATTTTTATAAAGTCAGCCGCCAAATCAAGATTGGATACGCGGCCGGTCTTTTCATCTGGCCGACCATAAAGAACTTCACTGCACTCTCGAAACGCTGCTGTACCAAGTGACTCGAGCATCTGAGCTGCAATCTGATAGCTTTTGGCGGTCTCGATGATATACGTCCCAACTGGATGCTCATCACTGGTGTTTTTTTGGATTTGATTTAGTGCTTCACGCTCAGCATGATAGTCGAATCGGGGATACGTCACGTCCGGCATTTTAGGGTTACCCTGCCGCCAGCGATCTAAAAAATCGTTAGCTACAGAATCCCCCCACCCTAATGTGCTGAGAATTTTTATACCCTTACTCGCAGCCACTAACTGCTTATCAAGCTCGGCGAATCTCTCGTTTGACTCCACTGTCTAACTCCGTGAGACTTACTAATTGAATAATCGAGCCCAAAAAGTATGGAGCATTATACCAAATTTCGAAGAATAACCGACCGTCCGAGATCGAATAACGGAATCTTGATCTACAATAAAGTAGCTGGGGTATCCCGACACCCCCCAAGCGGCACCCGTGAAGTCATTGCCCATATAAACCGGCGGCTCTATTTGATTTTCATTGATGAATCGCGTCACGTCGTCCTTGGATTCATAGTCTAAGGCGACGATTTGAATATTGACATCTGGCATCTCACGCCTAATTTCGTTCAAGTTACCCATGCTGAGCCTACAAACACCACACCAAGGAGCAAAAAAATAGACCAAAGAAATCCGCCCCTCCCTAACATCGGGCACAAAAGCTGTCTGGCCTGCCACATCAATTAGCTGGGATTTTGGAGAGGAACCAGATGCCATATGTCTGGTCTTCAAGTAATTCATCCCGCCTATGACCACTGCTATCAGACCGAGCTGAATAAGAACTGCTTTGACACGTCTGCGGTAAACTTGCTTCACGACAACCTCGGTAACCACTCTCAGTATTGATAATATAACAGAAAGCCGGAGCTGCGTTGAACAACTCCGGCCTTTTATTTTGTCTAAATCAGATCTTAAAACCGTGATTCAAGCTTACGCAGCTCTTCTGGAGCATCAAACGGACGCTGCTTGATCTCAAGCAAGATACGCACAGCCTCGGCTTGCTTGATCTTACCAGCTGCAAGCGTCTCACACATAAATGGCTCTAGAGGATCTGTATTTTCATAGATCACTTTATGTTGCGGCCACAAGTTGTCCGAGTTGTTGCTGCCACCAAGACAGAGCGGTATCAAGTGATCGATCTTAAATTCACTACGCTCCATCTCAAGCGTGCTAAATCCATACTCTTTGTCATAATGGACAAATCTCTCGTGCTTTTGCTCTTTATCGACATTTCGTTCGCAGTATTTGACCTGCTCAGGATATCGGTAAGTTTCTGACTTTTCGCAAAGAGACCCAGGCGTAGACTCCTTACGAGGGGTGTGAGGAAACCGGCCTTCGCTCGGCACTTCAACGCCTCTTTTGGCTAGTGAATCCCAATTTTGTGAGTCTTTTTCGACGACTTTGAGCTGACTGGCATCATCTCGAGCACCACAGCTAACCATAGACACTGATGCAACCAAAACAAACACGGACGCAAGGAACATTCTCATTTCTTCTCTCCTATAGACGGACCTTTTACGGGGCCCGGTAGAAACACCATTCCAATCAATGGCTTATACAGGTTCAAATACACGCTTTTAATGTTCGGACGCCGTTTTTCTAGTCGGGTTCAGACAAATGTGCAACCCCAAATCTGTCAACGCACTAAATTATCTAATTTTTTTGCGATGAAAGCCAGTATTGGAGGCGGCTAAACCCTCGAGATCTTTGATCTGCCAACTCATGCATAAACAGAAATACTGGTCGCATGCGGGGCTCAGCTCGGCATAGCTGAAAGTAATAATCTACGACGTCTTCGGCACACTGTGGATGCCAATCAAATCCGCAGAGGTCAACGACACCAAGACTCGGGTCTCTCGGAAGACTTGGATTAATAACCAAGTCCACCTTGTACCGGGGGTCACCAACAATCACACTCGTTTGAATCTTCGTACTAGCAACCGACTGAGCCGACTTCGCCAGAACATGCTCCAGCACCGCCCTCATAAGATCGCCCGATGATCTACGCCACGGGAAATACTCGGGTCCTGGGGTTTTTTTGCGCTCCACAAACTCCTTCTTTTGCTCCCCTTCGGTTTGTCGCCTCCAAGCACGCCACAAAAAGTCAGTAATGCTTGCCTTTTCGTGATCAAGCTCATCGAATCGCTTATGCAGGAAGTGAAACGCTTTTGATTTCGGCCGGCTCATCAATACATTGAGCTCACCTCGCCTCTTATCAGGATCGTCGCCATGACGGAAAGCTGTAAGGTTGCCTTTATTGACATCCCAAAGGTAGAAGATGTAAGGCCGCTCTTTTCCTTGCAGTGCCGCACCGGCTCCGTCCAAAACGTCCTCGCCCCGATCGAGCTTATGAAGGAATTGAGATTTTTTTGATCTGATGTACGGCTCATTTTTGAGAAGAAAATAGACGAGCGCGACGTCCGTCTCCATGTTGATACGCCGTCCAGTCTCTTTCTCAATCTCCTTAATTTTTCCAGTAATCCATCCTAGATATCGATCAATCATTTCGGTTTCAATGCCTTTGAATTGACCGGCTTCCTGGCGAACACTGTCTTTCTGGTCGCGTTCGCTCCAATCCACTTGCATAGCAACCTTTTGGCCCGCGCGTCTCCATTGCATAACTTTGAGTTCGCTGTTGTAGACGTATCTATTGGAGTATTCGATAATATCGGGAGGGCATCGATAATGCTCATCAAGCATGACACTTGCCTCTTTTATGCCTTTTACCAGGCCAAATATATGACTTCCCCCACCTTTAATCGCGCGAGCTTGCGTTGATCTTAGATGCTCATCAAGGTTGAACTCCGCAAAAAGATAATCATCGATGACGCTATCCTTAGCCAGTACGGTTTGTTTATCATCCCCGACGACCATAAATTTCCGCGCCCTAAGCATCAAAGGCAATGCGTCATCTACACGGCACTGCGTCGCCTCATCCACTACAACCAGGTCAAACAGTTTTGCCCGGCATGGAAAAAGAAACGAAACGGCCTGTTTACGTACTAACCATATGGGAAACGTTTCAAATAATTTCTCTTGAAGTTCATGCCAAACACCACTGGCCGACTCGAGAGATTCATGGCCCTTGAGTCCGTGAAGCATCCCACCAATCGCCGTTAATGCGCTACTTTGCCCTGCAACCGAGCTTTGAGCGTCAGCAACTATTTTTGCAAGCTTGCCAACAAAGATCTTTCGTACTAAATCCCCTCTGCGCTGGTCGAGTTCATATAACTTCTCCAACTGTTCTTGAACGCTTGGCATGCGGTCTGCAGCGTGCCCGAATGTAAAGCTGGACGTGGTCGCAAACCTACAAACCTCAAGTGATAACGGAATGACCCCCTTGTATCCTGGACCCAGAGCCTCATGAATCACTTGCAGCTGCCGCCAAACACCCTCTGTGAAATGCTTTTGAGACTTTAAGATTTTTGAATGGGAGCGAATGACCGACAATAAAGCCTTAAGATGCGGCTTTCCGGGGTGTTGAATCATGCTGGAAATCAGCCTAACGGCCTGACGCAAACCAGATTCACCACTAGGAAAAAGTCTTGACCATATATCAAACAAATGGCGATTCACTCTGCTATCACCAGGCGAGCCGATGACCTTTGCAAGATCCTCTAAAGATTTTGGCTTCATTTTCAAAAGCGCCACAAGAGTACCTTCGGCCTGCTCAAGGTACTTTAACTGATCAGCGCCAACAGAATCGGGCACCGAGAATATTTCATAAAGCTCCTGATCTTTAGATTGACTGAGAAACTCTCTGGCTATGACGAATTCTCGTACCAGACTTCGCGCCTGACGAGACGTTTTAGTTACTCCGCCAATACCGCCCATAAATTGCAAAAACTGAACAAACGCCTCAATATCTGTAACCGTTGTTGCATGCCCACGTTTAGGACTCACTCGGCGTCTAATGTCAGTCTTAGGACCCATCCTTGCGTCCATGACTTTGCCGATAAGGTCCTTTAGTTGAGATATCTGAGAATCCACTCGGGCCAACTCTCTAACGTCCGCCTCTATGCCAGCTGGTTTCCCTGGAATTTCGCGCGCACTTGAGATGCCGAGGCTTTCCTCTATTGTACGACACCAAACTCCTAAATTATTATGACCGCCACTGAGACTGTCGATCATCTGTGCTGCTCGATGCCATAAGTTTACGGGATCAATTCCACCGGTTTTTTCGCCAGACTGCAAATATTCTATTATTTTCTCATTTAAAGCATGCAGAGCCGCAGCCTGATCACTCACGATCAAAATTTTTTGGCCACTACAAACAGCATGAACGAGAAGATTCATTATTGTGAAGGTCTTCCCTGTTCCTGGCGGTCCTTCCAATAAAACGACATCGTGTGCATTAAGCTTGTCAAAAAGCCTTCGCGTGCTGGGTGGTCTGAAGACTGGCGCAAACGAACGATCAGAAAATACTCTGGCGCTTTTCGTGACTTCTTTATGTGTCGTGCTTAAAAATCTGCCTGGCAACGTTTTCGAAAACTTCTCTGGGCTGCGATCAGCCAGCTCCTGCATGACCTCAAGATCGAGTTCGAGAGACTTTTGCAGAGCACCGACCTGCTTAGATGCCCTGTAGACTGCAACACTCTCGGTATCGCACTCTGCCCCCAAGATATTCAGAGCGGAAAAAAGTCCGCCTTTACCGTTTTCTCCGGGCGTACCAAGAAATATCTCACGCGTACGTGCAAAAATATCATCGGCTACTGGAAGTTGTCGCGACAGATAAATCCGTCCAAGCTGGCCGTTGAACTCAATGTGTTGGGCCAGTAATGTCTTAAAAAAATGATCCACCGCTGTTTCGGGGTTAGATTCCCTTGAAAACGTCT
>JBEIGW010000171.1:0-6325 GCA_040381655.1 Deltaproteobacteria bacterium | reverse complement strand
GCCATTGGTGGCTGGTTAGGTTGGCAGGCGGTGTTCCCCACGCTATTTTTGGGCAGTATCACGGGGACTTTAGTAGCGGCGGCAATCATGTTAATCGCTAGGCGATTTTCTTGGCAGATGAAAATTCCCTTTGGACCTTACCTAGCGATCGGGGCCGTCAGTCACCTTTTGTGGGGTGCTGAGTTCTTCCTGATTTTCGTGGGTAGTCAGCCGCAAAATTAGATATGTCCGAAATTGGTATTGTGACAAAGCAATTGGCAAACCTTATTGATTACGGCGGCCTTATCCCGCTTTGGTGATGGAATGATTTGTCATCCTTTGGTTCCAGGGTGCTGCTAAATAGGGTTATAATGGTAGATAGTTTTGCTACGGGATTTTTTAATTTTGGGAGATCGGTCGTGGCTTCCGAGTTCAGTTCAATCAATGAGTCGAGATCGGCTGCGGCATTGGCAGCTCTACGAACGCCTCCTGCAGTGTACGGCACATTTCAAGGCACGGAGCTGGAGTTTGTAAGATACTGCTCTGAGCAATTTGAATCTGAGGTTAGCCTAAAGGGGCTGTTGCGAAAACTGGTCGCCATGATGGCAAGCTGGACTGGCCTTGAGAGAGTTGAGTACTTTACAACTGCTGCAGTTGATCAGGGTGTGCGAGCAGAGGAAGCTCCGATATCGTTTCCAGGACAAAGAAGCTTTGATGATCAATTCGCGCAGGATATTGCTCAGGCGTTGAAAAGTCGAAGGGCCTTCGAAAAGTCAGAAACCTATGGGATGGTTATGCTGACTATCCGGGGGTGTCATCACTGGTGTGCAAAATTTTCGGGGCCTCCTGGTACCGAAGGGTTTCTCGTATGGACGGCACAGGATGTTATGCGGCGAACCAGTAATTCAACGTCGGAGTCTATTCCTCCAGAGGGTCATCAACAATTTGAATTCTTGATAGAGTCCGCCCAGCAGGCAGCTAAGTGGTTGCTCCGTCTCGATCATGCTCAGGCTTTGCTATACGAGGATGATGTAACTGGCTTATTTAACTTTCGATATCTTGATGTCGCCCTCGACAGTGAATTCCGGCGCCTACAAAGGTTTCATTCTCCGTTCAGCGTTCTATTTATAGATATCGACAACTTCAAGCAAGTTAATGATATCCATGGTCACCTTGTTGGTAGCAGCATCCTGCGACAAGTGGGGGCGCAGATCAGATCAGCCCTGCGGGACGTGGATGTAGTCATCCGCTACGGCGGAGATGAGTTTGTCGTTGTCCTCATTGGTACAAATAGCGCTCAAGCATTACAGGCGGCTGAGCGGGTCAGGAATCAGATTAGTCGATTTGGATTTTTAGCGGAAAGCCAACTTGAACGCATCAGTGTAACGGCGTCCATCGGTTTGGCGTCTTGCCCACAGCATGCGCGTGATAAACAGTCACTCTTAAGATTGGCCGATGAAACCATGTATGCTGCTAAACGCGGCGGGAAGAATCGAGTGATTATGGTTCAAGACAAGTCCGATAAGACCGCAGTTAGTCTTACCCTGCCACGAGGAGCCACATAATGAGCCAGTCTAGCGCGCTTGCCGCTCCGAAGCCGGTGTCACTGAGTCAGGTAACAATGACTGAGATGGTACTACCTCAGCATACTAATGCGCTAGGTAGTGTTTTTGGGGGCACGGTAATGAGTTGGGTGGATATAGCCGCGGCTACGTGTGCGATGCGACATTCCGCTCGGCAGGTGGTCACAGCGAGCGTGGACGCCATGCATTTTTTGGCACCCGTAAAACTCGGATGGATCATGACAATTCAGGCATCCGTGAACTACGTAGGCGGAACGAGTTGTGAGATTGGGGTTAAAGTCATGTCGGAAAATCCTATTTCTGGTGAGCGTTTTCATAACGCATCGGCTTATTTGACGTTTGTCGCTTTGGATAGCCATAGTCGCCCAACCGTGATCCCTGGCTTGATCCTGCAGTCAGATGACGAGCGACGAAGAAACTCAGCGGCCCGTCTTAGGCGTGAGAACCGATTGAAATTGAAAAACGAATTACATGTCAGACGCGACAATCCATAGTACGAGACGGAGTCATTTCGTCTTGTTTTTTATGCTGCTTTTGACGGTTATTGGCATAGCAAATCGTCCGATCCATGGGCAGGGGTTGGTGCCACCTATGCCCAGAGATATCGAGAAAACCCGAGTAAATTTAATGACGGTAGGTTCTGGCGAAGCACTGTATTCAAGGTATGGTCATACCATGCTAAGGGTTATAGATCCCTCAAACAATTTAGATTATCTGGTTAACTGGGGTATCTTTGACTATTCTGATCCTCTCTTTATACCCAAGTTTTTCCGTGGCGTTATGATTTATCAACTTGGATTCACCGGTACAGGTCCCACGATTGATTATTATCGTGATGTGGAGCGAAGACCCATAGTCGAAAGTGAGTTAATACTCACGGTTCGCCAAAAGCGGAAGCTATTTGATAAGATCTTTTGGAATGCCTTACCGCAAAACTATAAGTATCCATATCAATATTTTCGAAATAACTGTGCCACTATAACAAGAGATTATATTGATGAGGTTCTTGGGGGGGCTCTAAAAGCCAAGTACCAAGAGGTCTCGGCAGGCGTGACGTACCGGGATTATTCCCGGCAAAATTTTGCAAGTCATACCATTGTGGGCTGGGGATTAGATGTTCTTTTCAATAGTGACACTGACCGGATACTCTCGCGGTGGGAGGAGATGTTTTATCCGCCGAGGCTCCGTGAATATCTGGCAAAGATGCCAAGCTTGGACGACGAGGGGCGCGCACACCCGTATCTTAAGCTTTTGTCCCAGCAAAATGTGGTCGTAAATCTTCCAGAGCCAAGTCGCTATGCAATTGATGGATATGGCCTGGCTTGGGTCATATCAGGAGTACCACTTTTTATGATTGTCGTCATGATCCTTGCGAGATGGCGGCAGGAGCGATTGGATTTACCGTCTTGGTGCTTTAGGCTATTTGGTGTTGTGAGCCTATGGTGGGGTATGACACTCGGTTTTTTTGGGCTCATACATTTGGGGGCGTGGATATTTTCCGGTCACACCGATCTACACGGCAATGTGAATATGATCATATTTTGGCCTGTTGATATGCTTATTCTCGTGCTTGGAATTCAAATGGGTATTTTGGGTCGTGCGTGGCGTTTTAATGGCCGACTTTCAAGACGTTTCTGGCATAAATTTGCGAAACTCCACATCTTGGCGCTTCCGGTGTTTACAGCTGTATCGATTTTTGGTCTATCCGCTCAGAATACAAATCGTGTCCTGACCTACTTGGTGCCTTTATCTCTGCTATACTACCTTGTGATGGCCAGACTAACGATGTGTGAATCTGCTTCTAAACCTGAGGGACAGCCGTTGTATGCATGAAACGCGAAAGGATTTCGAGCCCCTCTTTGAGAGAGGAAAAAAGGGTGAGTTCGAGGCTTTTGAGGCTCTCCTGGCTTCTGAAAGTGGGCGTCTTTTTGACTATTTGATGAGGATGAATGGCCAAATTTCCAGGTCTTACGAAATCATGCAAGAGTCATTGAGTGGTATTAGTCATATAGCGGATCAGAAAGAAGACGTGCAGGATCTTCTGGTCCTTCTTTATAAGACGGCGAGGTCTTTCTCTATTGAAATATGGAATGCAGACACGTCAAAGCTGGAGAATTCAGCTTATTTTTCCAATACGGGTGCTGAGATTGACTCGAAATTTGCAATTCAGCTTGTTGAATTGGAAAAAGTTTTAAGATCCCTCCCTGCTAAGCAGCGCGAGACGTTACTTCTTAAAGCGCGATATGGATTTGCTGAGGAGGATATAGTTGCGATAACTGGCTACTCGGTCGACGATGTTGAGGAGTTTTTATCGCAGAGCATGAGTGTTCTGGAGGCTGCAACTGATCTAAATACTTCGAAGATCTTAAAATTAATTGAACAGCTCTTGTTTTTTCCAGTTCCTGATCAGGGTGATCAAGGGACGCAAAATCTTAGTTTAGTTGTACGCGACCTTAAAAAATCATCGAAATCTGTCCGTATTGGACTTGTTCGAGTTATTGGCGGACTATTTTTGATTATCGTCGTTACTTTTATCGTATTGAACTACCGATCAATATCCGACTACTTGGAAGCTATTTTGGAGCTTTAGGATTTTTGATTTTACCATTCTTGCGTTTATTTTTATCAATTGATTTTTGAATGTCCTTGCCAACTCTACGTAGCTCGCTGTTGCTGGAGGCTTTGAGGTCTTTTACTAATTCTTTGGTAAAATACTCTGGATCAACCGGTGCTAGGTGAACCAAAGTATGGACGTCGAAGTATTCGCTGACGCCTTGCATTTCCGTTGATGTTTTATGTCCGTCAATCTTAATTCGCTCAAAGTATATATCCTCCACTTGAGCAATCTCAGAATGAATTCGGTGGGCGAATCGGTTTAAAAAATCATCAAGGTCCTTTTGTGATCTTGCTGAGCTCTTCATGGACTTGAACTGGGAGACCTCGGCGATCTTACTTTCAAAGAGAGGGAGCCAAAGGTTGAAACTTGTATCGATTGCCGCAGTCTGTGATTTTTTAATCGCAATCGGTAGATCTCTCGATTTTGGAAAAGCGTAGTGAAAGCGGCTTTCCTTAGCGGTGCTGATCAATTGATCGCTTGGAGAGTCTACCCAAGTTGGTCTTGTTTCCTTGTTGCGCTCAATGACAACGCCATCGGGTCGGGAATCGCGAGAGAGATAAACGCAGCTTAAAGTACCGAAGCCAAGGAGGACGACCAGAGAGTAGAGAGGTAAAAATTGATTACGTTTCATTATTATTTTTCTTGACCGTTATTCTTCGCCTGCGGTTTCCCATCAGTTGATTTCGCTGCACGGTGGGAGCGAATTCTTTCAAGGACGCGAGATAAAAGTCCCGGGTTGCTCGAAACGATCGAGCGAACCGCTTCGTATTCGTCCATATTACCCCGGGAGCTGGTTTTGGGAATTCCGTTGTTGTCGGAAGACTTTTTTTTATCTTGCGAATCACCGAACATAGGGTTTCCTCCAATCGGCGTATAACAGCCGAAGACTACCCTCATTGTACCATGAAAATATCAAAGGAAGTGATACAGAAGCCCGATGGACGCTCCTTGGCTTCTGCGTTTGATCTTTAGATCCACTAGCTTATCTTCGGCGTCGGCAGGGCGCTTAAAAAAGGTAGTAGAGTCGCTCCAGATTATATGGACCGCTGTGTCCAGAACAAAGAATAAATCTGCGCCGAAAAAAAACTGGAAAGATTCACCAGTCAGTGAGGCACTTTGCCACGTGCCGTCGTTCCGCCGTGTTTTTAAATCATTAAAGCGTTCTAATTGCGCTCCGAGGCCTGCGATGATCCGACCAGAGGGGTCGTAGTTATAGGTAAGACCCGCTTGGACTCCTGGCAAAAACCAAGAAGGCGTTGGTTGAAATTTATCGTCGATTTTTTTCTCGTCTGCTAAGGCGTAGCCAGCACTCGAACCGAGAAAATAACCGGTCTTCCCTGCGATCAGAATGTGGAATGTGTAAGTACCAATGAGCGTTACGTGCCTGGATCGATAGTTTTCGCTACGAAGATCGCCAAATTTGTCGACAATCCATGTGGTTGATGAGTAACCTGATTCTAGGCTCAAATTGTGATCACGTCGAAATCCTCTAACATAGCGGTCCCAAACGTGGGGAGACAGCTCTAGGGTTCTGATGTTATCGGGCTGATTGCTCACTGATTCACCTATAGACGGAGCGGTGAGGCTTTTTATGGGCTCATCGCCTTGGGCGTAAACATCTGAAAAAAAAGCAAAAAACGACCAGACGCCGATGAGTCGGGCAAATGTCTTTTGCATTTTTTTTACCATGATTATTAGGCCTTATCTGCGGTATAAATGGTACGCCTTTGGGACAATGGCGACTTCAATGATAGTAGTTTGGAGCAAATGATGCAAAGTGATCCTTTTGAGTACCTGCAAAATGCTGGAAATCATTCCCAGACTTGGATTCTTCTATTTGGTCCGCTGGCTCTTCTGTTTGTTCTGTCGGTTAGTCTGGGAATTTATATCCGTTGGCAGCGTCAGAAAGCCTCCCAGAAGATGGAGGCAGATCTTAAGTCATTGTCAGCATCCTCTTCGGTAGGAAAAGAAGATCAATCGGCAACGATTGAATCCACCGTGTCAGAGCAGAACTTGGATGAGTCTTCCTCAGCCGAAGGAATGATGGCCCTGCTGAAGCGTGGTCTACTGCGAACTAAAGATGCGATTAGTGGCGGACTAGAGGGTATCTTTTCCTCCGGAGCAAAAATTGACGACAGCACGCTTG
>JBEIGW010000170.1:0-6331 GCA_040381655.1 Deltaproteobacteria bacterium | reverse complement strand
GAGTTCGTTTTAAGTCGCGAATTACTATGCACGGTTTAGCTTTGAATATTAATAACGATACCGATTTATTCGATAAGATAGTGCCGTGTGGAATAATATCTAGAGGCGTTACAACTCTTTCAAAGCTGGTTGGCAGACGTCTAGAGGTCTTGGCGGTGAGGGATATTCTTCTTCGAAATCTCAAGAGACAACTGATCCACGACTAGTTTGATGAGGGCGGTCATAGCAAAGCATCTGCTCTATTTCGGATTTTGTCGTCAAGCCGAAATTGATAATTTGACCTATCTTTGACGGTAGAGTCGATTTAGGGATGCCGCAGGACTGGGCTAGTGAGCGCAGCGAAACTCGTCCTTTATTTCTAAAGTCTGACTTTATTAGTTCGAGCAACAGCATGGCACAAAGTTTTTGAAATTTTGGGCGTTCCTCATCCGTCCAGGCTACGTATACATTCGCCTTATGATCGGCCTCGTTTTTGAAATTTTGGATGTTAACGTTAGAGGCGGGCTCTAGATAAGCTTTCCAGATATGAGGAGGCAAGCAGTTTGGAGTCAACATTTTATTAGACGACTTTTCCGTCATGGATCTGAGGCAGTTTCTCAATTCTCGGGCGTTTCCATCCCTCCAATCAAATGCGGTTAAAATCTCGAGAACGCCCGGTGCGAGCTTATAAGGCCCCCCGCGCATGGTGTTACAGAAGTATTGCACTAAATCTGGAATTTCATTTTTCCTCTCTTTAAGCGTTGGTATCGAGATTTCGGTTTCGCAAATTCTTTGCCAGAGGTCGTTGCGAAATGTGCCTTGCGAGACGAGGTCGCTAATTTTTTCATTGGTTGCAGAAATGACCCGGACGTTTACGGCGGTGTCTCGATTAGATCCAATGCTCCTGACTTTTTGGCATTCTATGACTCTCAGTAGTGCTATTTGAGCCTCGTTCGGAAGCGTTGCTATTTCGTCAAGGAAAATCCACCCGTTATTTGCAGCCTGGATGATTCCACTTTTATCAGATATTGCACCTGTGAATGAGCCGCGAACATGTCCAAAAAGTTCACTGAGAATGAGTGATGGTGTTAGTGCACCGCAGTTCACCCGTATAAATGGAGTGCCGCGCGGCAGGTTCGACTCGAAGATTTCTGCGACGACCTCCTTGCCGGTACCAGTGGCGCCGAATACGTGCACACAATTTACGGCAGATTTGATGATGTCCTGTGAGCGCTGGTTTATTTGCGACATTATGTTTCCGCAAAACAATTGGTTAACGGGGTTTGTTTTTTTAGTGACGTTTCTTACGAATATTTTATCTTCAATAATTTTTTGGATAGTTTTTGCATCGATATCTTTTGAGATAAAGTCATCAGCGCCAGTTTTGATGCTGTTATAAACAAGCTCGGGATTTTTTGTGGCGGAGGATACAAGTATGAGGGCCGTTGGATATAGTTGACGGCATTGCTGCACGATTGATAGGCCAGTATCACTCCCGCCGTCGAGATAGAGGTCGATAATGAATGCATCTACATGCGGTCTATTCTGCAAAACGGCGTCTAACTCATGACGATTCGAAAAGCTGTGGATTTGGGTATTCTGATGGCCAATATGGGAATTTTTGAATGTTTCACGGAAGACATCTAGAGTCTGTATATCGTCATCAATGTGGAAGATTGAAGGGGTCACAGTTCACGCCTTAATAATTTGACTCCGAAAACACTTGGCAACGGCGTTTATGCAATTTTTGTTCACAGCGTCATGTTGGCGCAGTTGGTTTAGCTTTCGACGTTGACGATCGTCTGTGCTGTTCTCTAGTTCAGAGGCCATCTGATCTACCAAAAATGAAAACGCATTAGCGGCACTATGTAGATCGTGAGCAAGCCGCTCAAGTAAAATAGGATCGAGGCCTCCCGGTACCTGGACCGAGAACGTGATAGTCTTAAATGTGTCTAAAACTTTAGCTGATCCAGGGTTGGGTGAATTCTGGTCCGGCTGAATTTTCTTAGTGGATTTAGCTTTGGTTGAGTTACTTTTCATGAAATTTAACCGGGCTTCAAAGGGTTCGGTGAATCGGCTCTCTGAACGTCAACTTGTGTCGTATTAGCATGAAATAATTGAGGATTACACACAAATCTGGCCCTGACTCGGCCATTCTGACTTCTATTTTTCGTAGTTTTTGGGTTATAGTGCCGATTCTTCAGTTGTGCGAGTGGACAATAAAAGCAAGAATCTGAGGCGACCAAGGCCCCAATGCAACATTCAGATGTGACTATGAGTAAATCGTCAGATGATAATCTAAAAAGTGAAGACCAGAGTCTTGAGTCTATCGCGCGGAAGTTTGAGCCGCTGATGGCCTCCACCGCTCTCGTGGGACTGTCTCCTTGTTGCCGGCAGACTGTCCGCAGTCATGTGGCACACAACCCGATGATGGTCTGCCCCGATTGTAAGATGATGATTAAGTGTTTTGCTGACGATAAGTCTTTTAATAATTATGTAACCTTTTGCCGAAGTCGAGGCCGACGAATCAAGACGGCTCAAGACTCGGGTTTTTATTTCGTCATGTATAACAACTACCCGATGTCGATCGGTAGCGGTTAAGAAGACTGAGCTAGTAGATTATTTGCTCGGTATGATGCGACGTTGAAACATCGCGTAGCTTTTTAAATATGTAAAGCCGGTGGTTAGCTGAAGATCTTTCTGCATCGATTCAGGCCATGATCTTATAGCGTTGGTGATTCCCTGGTTCGCAGCGATGTCACTTAGATCTGAGCTTTCGATGTGTCCCTTGAGATCTGACTCTTTTCGAGGTCCGCTGGTTTCACGATCGGCCGCACGTTTTTCTGAAACAATAATGTCAGGTCGGATTCCCCTGGCTTGGATGCTGCGGTCCTTTGGGGTGTAATATCGTGCTACAGTTAGTTTCAAGCCGCTGCCATCCGGAAGTGATAATAGCGTTTGCACGCTCCCTTTGCCAAAGCTTGTAGTTCCAACGAGTAGTGCGCGCTCATGATCCTGAAGAGCGCCCGCCACAATTTCCGAGGCTGATGCAGAGCCGCCGTTGATGAGCACGACAACTGGAAATGGCGAGAGGGTTCCGCGTTTTCTAGCGAACTCTCTTTCCACGCGATTTTTATCGCGGCCGATCGTGCTGACAATGATGCCGCTTTCGATAAAAAGATCAGTGACGGCAACCGCCTGATCAAGAAGTCCGCCCGGGTTGTCTCGAAGATCAAGAATCATGCCAGCAAGCTTTTGCGGATTATTCTTTTGAATCAATGCAGAAAGCTCTTCTGCCGTGTTTTCCTGAAAACTGGAGATTCTGGCGTAGAGGGTTGTGTCCTCGAGCATCTGTCCTCTTACAGATTTTACTTTTATGATTTCTCTTATGAGTTTGAACTTTACAGGTTCCTTGACGTCTTTGCGTATGATGGTGAGTTTCATCAAGCTTCCAGGCTCGCCTCGCATACGGTCAACCGCATCCGCGTTCTTGAATTTGCTGATCGGTTGATCATCAATTTCAGTGATTTCATCTCCAGCTTTTATACCGGCCTTGTGAGCGGGAGTGTCCTCAATGGGTGATACGACAATTATTTTCCCGCGTTCTTGCGATACGATGATGCCGACGCCACCGAACTTACCTTGAGTGTCCATGGTCATTTGTTCAAAGGCTTTAGCTGGCATCAGTAAAGTGTGCGGATCAAGATGGTCTACAATGCCTTTAATAGCGTGTTGAATCATCTGATCCTCTTTAACTTTATCAGGATCAACGTACATGGTTTCTAGATAAAAAAGGCCTCGAGCCAGCGTTTCAAGATTCTTGTAGCGATTGTAGGACTCATCCTGGTGAGGCCTTGGAGGTTGTTGAGCTCTAAGTGGTGAAAGTGAGCTTAGGAGAACGCCAAGGCACATGAGCAGTGTAGAAACGATCAGTCTCTTGTTTTTGTATTCGGATGTTTTATCGCTTTTCTTCAAAATTTAAATATCCCAAACAACTTAGTATCGAGTTTTAGATTCCGAGGCTTCCTTAACAATTTTGGAACGCTGGTTATTTAACTCAGCCTCGAGTTCAAGAGCGCGCTTGGCTTCGATGGGATTGATACCCTCAATTCTTTTGTAGTCAACAATTAGGCCCAAAGCCGTCTTAAGATCTCCCTTGACCTGATAGTATCTTGCAAGATTTTCAGTCGGTTCAAAGCATCCTGGGCATGAGTTTCGAGCCAATTCCCACTGTTCCCTGGCCTCCTCCACCCGCCCCTGCTTGAAAAGCATAAGAGCCAGCTGCTGACGACTCAGGTAAAATGTTGGGTTTTCCTCAAGGGCTTTGCGTAAGGACTTCTCTGCGACTTTATCCTTGCCTTTCATTTGGGCTACGAGGGCTAGATTGTGAAAAAAACGTTCCTTATGCGGGTATGGCGGTGTTTCCTTGGTCGCTAAGCCTTTCATGATTATTTTTTGGGCGATATCAGGCTGCTTTGACTGCAGATAGGCTGATGAAAGATTCAGGGCATTTTGGGCCCTCGGCTCTAAATTCCAAGCAGTTTTAAGATGTTCGATACCCTTGTTCGGGTTTTTAAGAGCCATCTGCGTCAGGCCCATCAGCGTATGCCCAGCAGGGTCCTGGGGGTGCTTGTTGATATAGGTTCGTAATTCGTAGAGGGCCTTGTCTGGTCGACCATCCTCCAAGTAGGCTCGGGCCACCGACAGCGTTGTGGCCGAATCAGCCGTGGCCGTCGTGTCCAGACTGCGTTTCAGCGTTTGACACCCTGACATTACCAGTATTAAGCTTAGAAGCGCCTTTAAAGAAAATGATGTCTTCATGATCTTAGCTCCATAACTGAACAGCCGTTCCGAAGTGGGATTAAGTGTATCACGAAACAGCGAATTATTTCGCTCTTAAATTGGGAGCAGGATAAATGAGTGATACCAATGTTAACGAGCCTCAAGCAGCTGCCTCCGAAGGTTTGGATGACGCTAAAGTTCGTTTCGGATCCTGGCTTCGTGCGGTTCGGGAAGAGGCAGGACTGTCTCTAGATTCGGTCGCATATGAAACGAAGATTGGTAAAAATTATCTTTTAAGTCTTGAAGCCGGTGATTTAGATGCTTTGCCCGGAAAGGTTTTCGGACGGGGTTTCGTAAAATGTATTACGCGACTTTTGAAAACAGACGGGGTTGAGGGACTTCGCCTCTACGATGCGTGTTGGGGCAGCAATATTATTTCAATGGGACCCGATGGTGACGAGGCGGCCGTCGAGGTGCATAAAACTCGGTCCGTGATGGCCCGGATAGCTGAGCCGGTGAATACGTCATCTCCGGTTACAAAGCGATTAATGGGAGGTGGTTTTTCTCCTATCGGCGAAAAACCCCGATTGCCGTCACTTGCTGGCGCTACTCCTGGCCCTCTTAACTTTCAATTGCCGACGAGCGTGGTTAGGGGGGTCTTAAGTCCCTACGTGCGCATGTGGGCGCTCGTAGGTGTTTTAACGATTTTTGTCGGTCTTGTGTTCGGTCGTTGGGCTGCGAGTCATTGGCATAAATCTCGATTGGCCGGCACAGCTGTTGAAACAACATTACCCGTTGCGACATCAGCTGCTAACCGTCAACTGGCACCTCAGAAGCAGACTGATCATACCGAAGTCCAAATGGCGGCTGATGTCGCAGCACCTGTTGCGAATAAAGTTGCCAAGTCTGCGGTTACGTCCACATCACTGGGGCAACTAGAGCAGCTTGCTATTGCAAATCCCACATCGACACCTAAAGTTGTGACCAAAAGTCTTGCGAAAAATGAAGATGCTCCCCTTTATATGCCGTCTGATTCGGTGGGCGCGTTTGAACAAGTGCTTGAGATGAAAGTCGCCAATCCAGTGGAAATCCGGCTAACCATCGACGGTAAAAAGATTGAAAATACCTGGTACAAGTCGGACTCCTATCGCTTCACATTCAACTCCTCGGCGGAGTTATACTTATTGGATGCGAGTGAAGTAGATGTTGTTTATAACGGCAAGTCTTTAGGTGTGCTCGGGACAAAAGGAAGAAAACGACGAATCCACTTTCAGGCAAAAGCTTCCGCGTCAGACTTTCCTCAGTAATATTAGTATTTTAAGCTATGTAAAATCTGCCCAACAGATGCCCTGTCCTAGCTCCCTAAAGTTTTCCTTATCGTGTCCGACTCATGACATGTAAGTGATGAACTTACGATGATGTCCGAGCGGGATGAGTCGTTCTTCGCGCAGCGATGGGACTCTTACGAAGATGGAAGAGGGATGCCTTCAGGGCGCTCCTCAAGTGTGCAGGGCCTAGGATGGGCCGGATTGCCAGGATGGCGGTTCAATGGTCTTCTTACCTGACGGAT
>JBEIGW010000169.1:0-6444 GCA_040381655.1 Deltaproteobacteria bacterium | reverse complement strand
TCGAATCCCCAACCCCATCAACAAACGATCCTAATTGATCTGAGCCGGTTAGTGGGGCTATCGATACTGCCCCGCCAAGATCGAAGTAAATGAGCGCCTTTTGGCGCCTTTTTCATTTCTACCCCCCAACTTACCCGCCAGCATGTTCGACCGGTGGTGATGCCAGACAATTGGGCAGATTTTTCGTTACGGCATCGCACACGGTTTTCTTACACACAACCCCGCGTCAAATCTGAAGCCTAGCGACATTATCCTGTCGCGACGAACCGTCAACTCCGCCCGTAGCGACGCCAAGCTTTTGCCGGAGCAGCTCCGGAAAATCGACGCCTACCAAGGCGCACCGGTGACGAGGCTGGCGCTCAGTCCTCGATAGCGGGTCTGACGCTAACCTTGCTACGGCTTCGCCAGATTATTGGATGTTAAGGGCGCGACCCACCCGATTGGGGTGTCACCAATTGATATGACAGTCTGGCCCGCTGCGACTTTTACCAATCGAAAGCACTTGTCAGGACATTGTCCGGACGATACCATGCGCCAATTGACCTAACCAGAGCGACACCGATGAACGCCTACTCCCGAGCCAAATCCGAGCGTATTGATGTTCGCGCCAGCACGCCAGTAAAGCAGTTGTTGCAAGAGGCAGCACGTGTCTCCCACAAAAACGTGAGCGAGTTTTTGCTCGATGCGGGCATCAATGCCGCCAACCAAACCTTGGCTGATCGAACCCGTTTTGATCTGAGTCCGGAGCAGTGGGAAGCATTTCAATCAGCGCTTGATCAACCCGTGACGAGCAAGCTGAAACTTAAGAAGCTGTTGTCTCAGCCAGGTTTGCTTGATTGATTTCGTCTTCCTACGAGCCAGTTCGCAAACTGGCGGGCTCTGATGTCGTTGAATATTTTGATTGTGGCCAGCCTGCGTTGAATCAATTTTTGCAGCGCTTCGCGCTCATCAATCAAAAATCAAATAGTGCCCAGACATATGTCAGCTGCCATTCTGGCTCGGTGGTTGGCTTTTATAGCTTGACCGTCGGCAGTGTAGAGCCGGCAGCGGCTGCGCCACGCGTAATCAAAGGTATCCCGCAGCATCCAGTACCCGTGATGATTTTGGCGAGGCTCGCCGTGGATCTTCAGCACCAAGGCGTAGGGCTCGGTAAAGCACTACTCAAGGATGCCTTACTGCGAACTGCACAAGCTGCAGACATTGCCGGTATCCGCGCGCTGCTCGTGCATGCCAAGGATGAGCCAGCTAGGCAGTGGTATCTGAATTGGGAGTTTGAGCCTAGCCCATCGGACCCATTCCATTTGTTCCTGTTGATGAAGGACCTAAAGGCAATCCTGGCCGGTGGATGATCGGGCGTGATCACCTAGTTTGCAGATCAATCGAGATAAATTCAGGCCTGAGTTTTCCCGACAAATCCATCGGTGTCGATGCTCGCTTTGGTGCGGATATAAATGCGGATACGGGTCTCTAGCCAAATAAGGAAACTGGCTTCGGGACTGGGTTTGCTGGGATCATAGGAATCCCACCCTCCCGCCAGTAATTCTAAAAATGCCCGCTATCAAGCGGGTATTTTTTTGGCGGAGAGAAGCGAAGTCCCTGCGGACATCGCGTGGAGGATTCGAAGATATATTTAGTGTGATCGAGCGAGTCGTATCAACAATTAGCCCGTCGATGATCCGCGACCAAGCGGTCATCAAATTTCATTTCTGGACTTCTCAGTGCCCGGTGCTTAGTCGTGCGCCCCTTCATGCGTTTGCGCCACAACCGAAAAGAGTTCGGCTGAAGCTCGTGTCGCATGAGACGAATGACATCCGCCTCTGACCAGCCGATGCGCTCCTGAATGGTTTCAAAGGCAGTACGATCTTCCCAAGCCATTTGAATGATGGCCGAGATATCTGCTTCTGAAAGGCTTGCAAGGCGTTGAAAGAATTTTGCCCCCACGGCGATACTCCATGACTAAAAGACGATTTTTCTAATCCCACAAATTACCTAACTTCGGGGTCAGTCTTCCTCAAAATAATGATTCTCTAGTGTACATTGGAGCGAGGCTCCGAACCGAGAGCTATATAGGATGGACTTTCTTTATTCCTGTAGCCTATCTTTTATTTTTGGATTTGATAAAAGAAGTCAACAACGGCCCTATAGAATTCCCCACGCAAAAGGTACAGTTATGAAGCAAGTTAGCTCTGCCGTTATTGAGTTGCGAGATCTGCAGCTCAAAACAGACATCGGAACTTATGGTCCCAACGACACTAGGCCAGACGTTCATGTCCTTGATTTGACGCTTGGAATTTCAGTTAATCAGGTGGTCATTGCCAAAGATGGTATGGCATACGTGTTTGATTATGATCCATTGGTTACAGAAATCGACCGTCTCGCTGCAGATGGTCACTACGAAACACAGGAACGGCTGATCACGCGTATTGCAAGTGCATGCGCAGCATACCCGGCTATTCAGCACATGGAGATATGCCTGAAAAAATTACCCGTACGGTCGGGTAGTGGATCACTAGGTGTTCGCCTGACGCTTGATGAAGTCGCAACCAATACACTTCGAACTAGTTAAACCAAGCCCACTCCCGGTCACCCTAAATCTTCTGGCGACCCCGTTTCGGAAAACTCTGGAGATTCCCCGCATGCGCATCATTTGGCGAGTTTTGAATTTCAAAGTGAGCTCAATGGACTGGGTGGCATTGAGCAAAGATGGGCACCGCCGAGCGAGGCTCACTCCCGCAGGCTTATTGCAGTGGTTGGAGCCATGAGCGGGCGTGCTAATGAGCATAAAGGCACGCGAAAATCTGGCGATTTTCAGGCTTCCATTGAGGCGTTAAACGCGCCTGTTTCACCAGCATGGTCCGATCGAAGAGCTTGACCGAAGTAGCTGGTGAATACGCACTATTCGATTGCTGTCAGGTATGGCGAGCAGAACGCGACATCAGGGCTTTTTGTCGACAGCAACTGCCCAGTTTCCTCTGAGTCCAAAATACAGACCGCCTGCCCAAAGAGAAAAGTGCATGTAATCGGTCATGATGAATGTAATCAAGCTTTCAGGCTTCAAGACTGTCCAAATCACGCCTGTAACAACGCAGCACATCACAATCCCGCTAAAGCGAGTGATCAAATCACCCAGCACAGCCAAGACCGCGATATCTTTTACTTTGGGGAGTGTAACTAACCCACCGACCAACAGCCCCAGTCCAGCAGCAACTTCACCGTAACAAACAAACCACCAAACAAGTGCGGGTATACCCATTCCCTGCCCAACTGCGGGGTCGAATGGAAACTTGCTCAGTCCTTGATTGATAAACATGATTGCCAAAGGTATCCTCAACAGGATATGGCTAAGGCTGATGTCTGGCAGTTGCCGCCAATAATTTTTTACGCTGATAGCGGTAGGTATTCTTTGAGTTAACATTTGAATTTACTTTCTTTGAAATTAATTATTTGTATCAATAAAATCTCGTTAGATGTCTTACGCTTTCTTTGCATAAGCTGAACACCAGCCCTTTGCTGCGACTTTTTTACCCGCAAAAATCGCGCACAAGCCCGCAGAGGCACCCGCGGCACCTTGGAACAGAGCGCAGTTGCTACACAATTGTCCTGAGGCGTACTTTGGCTGTTTTGCTTTATCAACCTTTGTGGCGTCCGCTTTGTAACCCAATCCACTTGCTTGAGCGTCGGTCTCTACCACCATGGCTTGTGCCTGTGCATTGCTAACAGCGATCAACGCTAACCCACTCGTAGCGACTTGCATAAGAAATATTCTTCGGCTGCTTTTGTTCTCTATCGACATAACGTCTCCTTATTTATCTAAAAAAGAAAATAATCACTCGGGCTAAAAATAAAGAAATTTTTTTAAAAAAGACTGAACTCTCGGACATTCTTCGAGAAACTTTGTGCATCCAAACGCTATCGCATTTAGAAATTCACGAAACTTTGTATCCTCAGGGGGGGCGTTTTAATCCGGGCAAATGCCCAGAACCACCCAAGAAGGCGGCATAACCTGACATCAAGCCTTGGGGTTGCTGCTGTTACTGTTAATGACTTCTCGCGATTTACCTGTGATCGCGCCTTTTACTCTGTCTTTCATCTCCACCAGCTTTTTAACTTTGGAGCCCATTTGCATGAGGCTGGCGAGTGTCGACGAATCCATTCGCAGTACGTCATCGAGCCAATTGGTCATCAGATCAATGAACCCATGCATTTGCCTCATTCGTTCTTGGGCATGGATATCCTCCGCTACGCTGGGCTGCTCCATTAAAGCGTCTCGCAACATTGAAAGCGTGGGGTCAATCTCCCTCTTTCGTCTTTCGGCTGCCAGCGTTCGAAAAATAGTCCACATATCCTCTGGCGCCTGGAAGTACTCGCGCCTGTCGTTTGGCTGGTGAAAGAGTCGAACGAGATTCCAGGATTGAAGTTCCTTTAAGCCCATGCTCACGTTGGAGCGTGAGAAGCCCAGCGCTTCGCCTATGTCATCGGCGTTGAGTGGCTTGGAGGAAACATATAGCAGGGCATAGATCTGTCCCACCGTTCGGTTAATGCCCCATCGGCTGCCCATTTCACCGAAGTGCATGACAAAGCGCTGTGTAAGTGGAGGTAGGTTCATATTCTTCCGTGTTCTTGAATTTCAATAATAACTGAAATTACCGAAAGGTGTGGAAGATCACTTTTGAGGAAAACCTTTCCCTTTGTGCAACTTTGGAATCTCTAGTAAGGACTCGAATCCCCGGTGACACCAAAAAACGCAGTAACTTGACCTGGGCAGCTTGGTGCTTCGGTAATGTCTAGCGCGCCAGAACATATGTCCCGCCGTGAGGCGCATTTCTTTCGTGGAGAGAGGCGGGGTCAATGCAGACTTCGCGTGGAAGATTCGAAGGGTTTTGCTTACAAACTAGAACCGCGGCCTGCAGAATGTTGGCGAATCCCTGCCTCTCCGTCTGTGCCAACGACTCGGCTACACCATCGTTCAGGACTACACAGACAGCGGAAGCTCAGGTGGTAAAAGTCGTAACGACCGACCTGCTCTAGACGCGATCATGAAAGACGCTACACGCCGTGGCTTTGACGCGGTGATGTATTGAAGTATCGAAAGGCCCGGATGCCTAATATTGATATACCCACCGAAGTCGTGATTACTTCTTACCACACGCGATGTCCAATTCAACTTTAACTAGCGTATCTGGAACAATTCTGTCCCATATCCATTCACTCTCATTGAATGTGTCAGACAAAACAACATCACCAGTACCCAATGGACCAGAATACTGAATCACTGAAGTCATTGCCAATGTCTCATACTTACAATTAAATACTAAGAGAGATTTTGCTGATTTGTACCTACCCCCATCTGTGTTGGTCCGCACCTGAGGAAATTCATACATCACCCACATCTGGGCAGTTACGCCGTTTATTTTTACCGTAGATTTGTCATGATAATGAGTAAGATCATCCGATTTACCCGTCATTTCCCACTCTGCCCAAGACACCGAGTAAACCATCATCAGTACAACAAAGAGAAGTCGTTTCATTGCAAGCTCAATCTTTTAGTTTGATATTCATCTTTCAGCCAATACCTGTCCTGTATCAAACACTAATTCCGTCGTCTGCTTTCGATTCAGCATAATGGCTTGGCGTGACACTCTTTCCAACAGATCTTTGTCGATACCGTGAAGATTTTATCAGGCACTACCGGAAATGCTTTTCAGCGGCAAGCAATCAAAAACCTCTCGAACAGAGGAGTCTCTGGCGGAATGTGTGCCCAATCACCCGAAGTATTGTGGCTATGCAAGACTCGTCCGCGCGCAAAATGCTCCGAGTGCCCACTTAAAGACAAGGCCCGTACGCGTTCTTTCGAGCAGTCAAATTCCTCATGAATCTGATTTGACAACAGCCCATCACTACCTGTTTGACTAAAATTTACCAAAGACAAAATACTCACCAAGTGTTTATTGGTTTGCATCTTGGTTAAATCAACATAGTGCTTATCACCGTTATCAGCTTTAGAAAAAAGCAGCCATTCAGCCGAAGTAGAACTACAAACAACCATTAGCAAGATCGGCAGCAACCTCATTTCAAGCCCCCAGCAATTACAAATTGATTGGTCTACTTTATCATCTATGAATACAAGCGTTGATAGTGCTGTTCATTAAGCACCAACAGACCAAGGATATCGCCCGCCATGTGTGCCCACTACCAAGCTGTCACCGATTTACCAACCCTTCGGCATCATTTTGGGGTTGATACATCATCAGAAGAGGCGCGCTCTGATGTTTGGCCGGCCTACCCGAGTGTGTTTATTCGTCGTCATCCACACGCCGACGTGGGTGATGAGGCAGTGCCCGAGCGTGAGTTATCGGTAGGTCGGTTCGGCATGATTCCGCATTGGTCCAAGGACGACAAGATCAGTCGTCACACCTACAACGCTCGTAGCGAGACTGTGATGGA
>JBEIGW010000168.1:0-6511 GCA_040381655.1 Deltaproteobacteria bacterium | reverse complement strand
GAGTTTTCCCATGTCAGACATAGCTCTTCGTCAGTAATTGAAAAAGACTTACAAAACTTTTTCCACAGATCAACGCGCGGTAAGTTGGCTAGTGCTAGTAATTGATCGTTTGTCATTCTTATACTTGCATACCCCTCAAATCGTCCCAGGTGGGTCGGGGTGACGTGTAAACGGTGTTTGTCATCAGAATCGTTATTAAAATATATTTCGCGGCGCCTTTTAGATAGCTCCTCGTCCTCTCGGGTTGTGAACTCGGGTAGACCATTCATCTCAAGTTGAGTGAATTTGGACAAAAGCTTTAGATACGCAGCCAAGTCTTCTGTCTCGACGAATTTATCATTTAGGGAAAGGCTGAAAGTCAGCTCAACGGGATTTCCCTCTGCAATAAATTCATATCGTGATTTGATCGTGTCTTGTCCGAGTTCTTTTTCAACTACCTTACGGACCATGAGATCGGCTTGTAATGTGATATTAGTCTCGGCGCGGCCAGTTAGCATGTCCCACCGTCTTTGATCAGCATCCTCTTTGGCTTCGAGAATGTAGTAATTACCAGATGCATCGTTAATTTCGATTTCGGCATCTGAGTGACTACGGTTTGTTCTCCGACTTGTAAGATAAATATTATGACCGGTGGCTACTGACGTTTCAAAACGCTGTTCTTTTTTGGTGTAGAAAAACTTTACGCCGG
Organism: Deltaproteobacteria bacterium; assembly: GCA_040381655.1. GTDB lineage: Bacteria > Bdellovibrionota_B > Oligoflexia > Oligoflexales > RGVZ01 > CAMDKS01. The sequence continues at coordinate 5,823 of JBEIGW010000168.1, read as the reverse complement.
TGTCGTGCCGATCCTCTTGGGAGCGGAGCCATGAGATTTGCGCAGCGGCAAAATTGCCGTGAACAGCCTCCACAAAAGCCGTCTTTGCTTCATCATTTCGTAGGTCGAACGAGTAAACACGGCCGAAAATATTTCCGATCGTTTCTTCAATCGCAAAATCAATAGGGAATATGGGTGCCGGCATTCCACGCCAGAGGGGAATTGTTTTTGCCAGAAGAAAGTAGGTTTTACCGAGCTTCGTTTCCACGCGGTGCCCAAGTCTGTTTGAATCCATGACGCCGACTAACACTGTGTTGGTGTCTTTTTTAAGTACATTGATGCGGTACTCACCCGTTCTAAAAACGGTATAAGGTAACTTTATCTCGAGCGCCGTAGCTCCAGTCATAACTTGATCTTTAAACCCGTGAATACCTTGGGCGGTCTATACGCCAAGATTGATGCCTCCGTTTATGGAGTAGCTTTTGATGCTTCCGATATCCATCGCCTTGGCGGACTCAACCGAAAGAGGAAACGTGAAAGGTGTTTCAATGAGGTTGATGGGATCATACATCTCATTAGGGTTAAAAGACGGAGGTAATATGGCTTCAAGTAATGGCAGAGCGCCAAACCAATTATTAAGTGCCACTCTCCAAAAAGGGAGACTTTTGTTTTCTGTAATACGCATCGGGTCTGTCCGCAAATAGATATCATAGACATCACTCGACTGACTGGCGCCCAGATTAACCGGGATGCCGTTGTAGCGGTAAAGCTCACGATTATAATCAGGTCCGATTCCAAATCGATCGATAACAACGTACGCCCCGTCTCGTGCGTTGTAGAGGTCTCTGGTCAAGGCTAAGTTTGTCGATGTTGGTCCGGCTAATGGCCACTTAAGGCGGTTGTCTAGCAGGCTATAGAAGAGTGATTCCATGAGGTTGTCCAGCTCTTTATTGATAGCATCTGCACCGCTAATTAAGCCTGCGGCAAGAACTGGATTTCTAAAAAGACGGTCGATGGGGCGATTGGAAACTTGTTCGACCTCGTCAGGGGTTGAGTCGCTGACCTCGATTACGGTGTTCGTTTGATCAGCTCGTCCTTGTTTGGTTTTGTCTGGTGGTGGGTTGGTCTGTGGTGATGATTGAGATGCCTTACTTTTTGAGCGCCTTGGTTTTTTGGGCGCTGCCACAGCATCTAGTGAAAAGATCAAAGGCAAGCACAAGAGCATGCTTATCAGTCTAATTCTGTTTCTACGGGATTTCACTCGAGATGCACTCCCGCGTTTAGTCCGGCAAACCAGTGGCTCAATTTTTTATCGTCCTCTCGCTTGGCGTACCCGAACATGAATTCAATATGGGTATACCTGTATGGCTCGTAAAGGGCCGCTAACCCGCCAATCCGTATTTGTTTGAAAATATCGTCGTACTGAAATTTATAGCGAAATTTGTCTTGCAGGTGGCTGATGTAGCTGAGCCTTATCAGTTGATTGAATTCGGACGGTTTATATGGGTTGAACGAGAATGTTCGTGTGAATTCCAAGGCCGTCTCATCGCCCTTACCGTTGATGTTGAGAATCCCGAGAGCCACCGCTCGGCGTACCAGTCCATCGTTGTAACCGCCAAGGCTTATTCTTGTTCCTTCAAGGGCCGCTATATCGTGCATCGCGCGGCCGCTAACAAACATTTTTTGGTCTGGGCGCAGGGTGTCGTCATCTAATTGTCCATAAGTCGCCTGGACGGCCCAATCCAACTGGTTATCATATGTGTAGGTTCCAAACGTAGACCTCGGAGCGAGAAAGCGGTCCATACCCCAAGCGTACTCAAGGCCGTAGCGCTGATTGTGGTCTAGGCGGTAGGGAACGCGACCTCGTCCAGCACTAAGCCGGTGGCGGCTCAGGGCGCTATTTCCGATCTGAATATTGAGTAGATCGTTTTGGTTTTCCTTGTTGACGGTTTTCTGAGTTTGTCTATCTACGAACACACTCGAGTGTCCCTTGGCGTGAAGACTTACCCAAGGTGTGACCAAAATCGATATTTTACCATCCGCTCGGTGCATGATTGGTGGTTGATTTGAATCGGCGACCTTCGACTGTTGAATGATCCATGAGCCCGCTGAAGCGTTGATGCACGCATTCAAAGTTCCCGGCAACGTTTGTGCTGGATCGGCTTTCAATACACATGGACCAGTTAAAAGAGCCTCGTCGGCCAAGACGGGGCTGCTGAGGCAAAGTATTCCGAGCAGTATTGTAACGCGATGTCGAAGTGTCACGTTTGTAGCTCACCATAAAGTATTTTCGATGAGCGATTTTAGCAGAGATGGACTGGGACGTCAGGGCTTATTTTACCAAGCATCTGACCAGGGCCTGAAAGGCGTCGCTGGAAACTTCTGAGCCAACGAGTCGATGTTTTATAAAATCCAGGGCCTCATATCTAGACCGCTTATTTTGATAGCTTCGAGACGATGTCAGGGCGTCAAATATGTCCGCAAGCGTAGCAATCTGAACTTCAATCATGAGCGAATCTTTATCAATACCATGTGGATAACCACTTCCATTGAGACGTTCATGGTGGTGGAGAACGATCTCCTTGCTCACGTGACTTAGCTTGGTGTGCTCCAGCTTTTTAAGACCTTCGGTAGGATGAGAGCGCATGGCCTTCCACTCGTGATCAAGTAGAGGTCCACGTTTATTTATAATCTCCATACCCACATTTGACTTGCCGACGTCATGGAAAACGCCGCCGAGGGCAATCAACTTAAGGGCATCCGTATCTTTTAAACCCATCTCCTGAGCGATTGCTGTGGCGTAAGCAGCGACCCTCACGCTGTGTAGGTAGGTGTAAAGATCATGATCAGCTAAGCCAGTTAGGGCGCGAATGCAGCCGGGATCTTCTTGGACGCACGAAACAATGTGACCTGATAGTTCCTGGGCCTTACCCACAGCCGACTCTGTGATGTCGCCTTCAAAAAGATATTTGGTGAATACCAGGCCAACATCTTGCACCTTGCCGAGACGTTCTTCGGGGCTCAGCATTGTCGATATTTTGGGGAGGGCAGCCATTTTTTCGTAAACAGCTGCTTTGGGGCGATCTTCCGGTCTAATCCATAGATGTGTGTGGCCGTTACCGATAAGTCCCGCTAGTTCGTCTCGGTCCCACCGGTATCCGCTCTGGCTGTATAAAACCACATGTGAGTTCACTTCGGCGAACAAGTCGAAATCGGTGACCGAATTATCGAGTATACTGTCGACGGCGAAGCGGCAAAGCGAGAACTCGGCGCTTTGATGAAAGCTTAGTTTTTTTGGAAGCTCTACCGACATGGACCGCTAGTCTCCTCTATGTTCCAAAGATGACTATCGGATTTCAGGTGGAATTATTAAATCACTCTATAATATCCTGATTTTATTGGATTTTTAAAAAGCCATCAGCCCAGTGAGCCATCCCCGTCGCCATCATCGGGTGAGTAGGTGTCCTGAAAGGTAAGATCCACCTGAGCATCCTGCTCGCCGGTTTGTTTGGCCTGGCAGGCCAGGCGAACCTCTCCTGTGATTGGTAAACGCATTCTCTTAAGTAGTGCGGCTTCATCAGGCGACATCGGATAAAAAGCGTCAGCGGGTGCGACCTTTACACCGCATGTACCGCAGCGGCACGATGCACAGCCAAATCGCAGGGGAATCTGATTTTTCCTAGCTGCAATCAGAACCTTTTGGTCGGGGGTTATTTCCACCGTTTTATTGGAAGGTAGAAAGGTTAGCTTTGCCATCAGACCGACACCGAAAAATCCCGCAGTGCAGAATTTAGGGATGTTTTGAGATCTGTGGAGGCTTTCCTTTCGCCAAGAATATAGGCGCATTGTGTGTGTATCTTGCCGCCGCCGTGAGGCGCGTTTTTTTCGAGTGTGCCGGGGACCACGACGCATCGTTCTGGTACAACGCCTTTTGTGATGGTCTTGCTGCTGGTTCGCAAGTCCACGATTGGTGTTGACGCCGTGAGCGTAACGTTTGCTCCCACGACCGCTTGGCTGCAAATTCTAACGCCTTCGACAATAATTGCTCTAGATCCGATAAATGCCCCGTCTTCAATGATGACGGGCGAGGCTTGTGCCGGCTCTAATACGCCTCCAATTCCCACTCCGCCTGAAAGGTGCACTCCAGCGCCGATCTGAGCACAGCTACCAACGGTGGCCCAGGTGTCGACCATCGTTCCGTTTCCAACGTAGGCTCCGATATTTACATAAGACGGCATCAGAACGACACCAGAACCCAAGAAGCTTCCGTATCTGGCCACTGCGGGGGGTACAACGCGAACGTTTAACTCTTTAAAGTTCCGCTTGAGAGGAATTTTATCCCTGAAAATGAAAGGGCCGACCTCCATCTCGCGCATGTCCATGATTCGAAAATACATCATGATCGCTTGTTTGACCCACGCGTGAGTGATCCATTCACCGCCGATGTTTTCAGCCACTCGGATAAGTCCACGATCCAGACCGTCCATTGTCTTTTCGACCCATTGGCGGCCGTCGCGAAGAGCGCTTTCATCACCTCGTGAGAGTTTTTCCTGAATGGACTCGATCTGGCTTTTTATCTGCGTCGTCTCCGACATGAGTGAATCTCCCAAAAGTTACGCTTTAGTTACGAAACGAGATAGGATCTCCATAGCCTCTACCGTGGGTTTAGTGTCCGGGACCATGGCTAATCTGAAATACCCAGTCAGACCCTCGCTAAGCCACGAGCTGGGGCTCGTGATAATACCATGCTCTGCAAGGTCGAGGATAAACCTCTTGTCGTCTCCGCCGTATGATTTTGGCACTTTACACCACAAATAAAATGTAGCGTCAGGCATTGCGTCTAAAAGTCCAAGCTTCATTAGGTACGGAGCGGCTACGTTGAGCCGTTCCGTGAAAATTTTCCGGCGTTCAGCAACGTGTGAATCGTCATCCCAAGCGACGGCAGCCCCCGCCTGAATGAAGTCAGGTGAACCAACGCCAAAATTCGCGCGCGCCTGAAGTAGCGAATTCACGATGCGGGCGTCGCCTGCAATCATGCCGCTTCGGTAGCCCGTCAACCCTGAGCGCTTCGACAAGCTCATGAATGTCAGAACTCTGTCAAAACTGAACTGTAGGGGTGTTAGAGGTCTTTTGTCTTGTCGTGGATTCGCATCGATTCCGTGATCTAACTTGCTATCATAGATGTCTACGTAGCAATCGTCGGAAAGTAGAATCGTGTCGGTCTTATGACACCACGCGATTATTTCCTGCCAGTAGTCATAAGTGGCACTTGCACCGGTCGGATTGTGCGGATGATTAATCCAGATGGCAGCGGCAGTTTGCTGGACGTCCTTGGGGAGTTTCCATGGCTCCAGTTTAAAGTTTGACTCAGCTGTGACGCGGACGGGATAAGGAATTCCACCGGCATATAATGCCGAAGCCCGGTAAACAGGATATCCAGGATCCGGGTAAATGAGGTGTTTCTTGCCCGCACGCCCAATCAAGCAAAGTCCGATATTAAAAATAGCTTCCTTTGTTCCTTGAGCTGGTATGACTGCTAGCTCCGGCGACGGCATAATTCCGAAGCGGCGTCTGAGATAACCCAGCTGTGATGCGCGAAGGGCGTCACTGCCTTTGACGCTTGGATATTGACTGATTATGGGGATGGCATTCACGATAGCGTTACGTATGGGCTCCCATGTTGGAATCTTGGGGTCCCCTGTACCGAAGTCAAAGACGGGCTTTCCTGCTTTGACCAGGTTGGAGCGAATCTTGGCCAGCTCCTCCATGGGGTATGGTCTCATGTTTGCTGTGATGTTATTCACCAATTCCATAAACGTATTCTCTCCTGCCGATTGCTACCGG
>JBEIGW010000167.1:0-6592 GCA_040381655.1 Deltaproteobacteria bacterium | reverse complement strand
TCGGTAATCGACAGATCCGTAATACAACGCGATCCACCAGGAGAACGTCTCACCGGGCGTCAAAATTTTTGCGCGCAAAATAAAGTCAAGGTGACTAAAGTCAGCGGGGACTGTGTAGCGGTATAAGTCAATATCTACGTCTTTTAGATCGGCGGGATTTGGGTCAAGATATTTATCCGACATCAGAGTGAACGAGTAAGATCTCTCACTAACGTAAGATACGTCAAACTCCCAGCCGTAACGATCGCGCGCCCGCGATGGGCCTAGAGTAGCGGTGCCGATCACAACCGAAGGTTGCAAAAGCCAGCGACCGCCGGGATCTCCAGCATCTGTTAGCCCAAACTCCGACATAAACCCAAGCTTCAAATCATGCTTGCTAATTGTATAGGGCGGTTGCTTTTCTGCGGTCGGCCATCTGACGCTGTGATGAGCTCGAGCAGTCAGAATGTTTTGCGCGGTAAGTCGTATCGTTTGCCACCAAGCGCCTTGTAAAGCCCCGACGGCACCCCTACTTGCGGGCATATTATTTGGCATTGACTCAATTTTTTTTGCATTGATGGGTACCGCCTGAGTGTCCATGAAAATGCCGACACCGAGTTCCGCGCCCTTGGGCCGATTTTTTCTAAATGCTCCAGCCGTTCTCTGAGCTTCAGGCAGCTTTTCAGCTTGATCCTCATTTAATGCCACCGAGTCTAACCATGCTAATTGCGATCTAGTTAAACCAGCATCTCGCGCCGCGTTTACTGCCTCGCGAGAAAGCCCCGCACGGTCTGTATATCCTCGAGCATATGCCTTTTTATACCAATCAAGAGCTTCGCTGATATCATTCAGCTGATGATAAGCGCGCGCCAGCATCAACGCCGTCAGCGGCGGATCAAATCCGGCTGACTCGAGAGATTTGAAATTTTTTAACGAATCGTCAAGCAGACCAAATGCCAACTGACACCGCGCCCTTTTCATCAAAGCATCGTCTTCTAGCGCACTCACGCTACCAGTAAAATCCAGCACATCGCTGCACGCACCGCTGCCAAACGCTTGATTCACGTATTCATTTAATCCTTTATCAATAGGTCCCATGAGCCTGAGCTTTTCGTTTTCCGCACGCCAACGGTCAGCCACGACTGCTTCGCGTCTATTTGTCCAACTCGGAAATGCTTCAGACACCACAGAATCGGATAAATCTTTTGACGTTGGGTCTTCAATTTTACAAACGATACTCTTCTCGAGTTGAAGTTTACTTTTGGAAGGTAGAAGGAGCTGACGATCACCAGCACACACCACTTTCACGTCAGGTCCCTGCAGATTTCTGATCTCTGCTCTGACGCCCGATTTACCCTGTTGAGCCGGTCTGGCCACGATAACTTGGTCTTCTTTGGCTTCAACTATAACACCGTAAATTTTTGACGCACTGACCGCTTGCTCTCGCAGTTTCAGCTTTCGCCAAACACCGGATCCTGACAGGAGCGAAACACCGTCGCCATCAATCATGAAGAAAGAGTTCTCGACTAAAATCCACTCCTCAAAATGTCCCACGCGCCGAAGAATCGCCGACCCACCTAACCCAACTCGGTATTTGCGGCCATTCACGGGCTTTTCAGCGAAATCGGTTGCGACTGTTTTGTTCGACGTCGACTTGCGAGACGCGCCAACTAATCCAAATCTCGGAATCAATAGCCAATCACCGTTTGCAACGAACGTCAGCTTTTTATTAGGACCAACTCTCTCAGAAGTTATGGTCTTAGGTTTGTATAACGGTGGTGCTGCCTCAGAGGAAACTCGGACTTCGGCGATTTCAATTCCAGCACTATTTCGAACAACGACATGATATGCGTATTCCCCTGGAGTGAAGTTGGTCGTATCGACCTCACACTGAGCTTTTTGGCAAACGATGTCGCCTTCAACCCACCATTCAATAACTGACGACTGATCAATGGGATCGACGGAGAGGGACACTACATCGCCCCGCACAGCAGAGATTGGTCCCAGGGTCACCGTCTTGATGGCGGAAGAAAACGCAGGTAATGACCAAAACAAAGACAGAACTAAACACAGACGCCCGACCTGTCGATGTCGGTGAGCATCACGTTGGCTAATTAATAGAGATGCCGGGTTACCGGTCATTCTCTCATTTTCTTTCTTAAAGCTTTCTCAACAATCGGTGGCACGAGACCCGAGATATCACCGCCGAGGCTCACGACTTCTTTCATAAGACTTGAACTCACGTTGGAAAACTGCTGAAGACCGGGGAGAAAAATCGTCTCAATCGATTCTTGTAAGCGATGGTTCATGTGAGCCATTTGCATCTCACTACAAAAATCCCGAGAATCACGGAGCCCTCGCACCAAAACCCCACACTTTTGGCGTCTCGCAAAGTCTGCTGTGAGTCCAGTGTAGGACGTCACTGAGAAGTTTTTGACACTCTTACAAGACTCTCGAATCATCTTTAGACGCTCATCAATGGAGAAAAGTCCGGGCTTTTCGGGATTGTGCCCTACGGCGACAACCACATGATCAAATATGGCGGCGGAGCGCTTTATCAAATCAACATGACCAAATGTTATTGGGTCAAAGCTTCCAGCATATAATGCTCGCGTTGGCATTTGCGCCCTCCGGAGTCCTAAAATTATGAAACCCTGCCGCCGGTGACCCCACTAGCAAGTGGGCTCGGGGGTGATTAGTTTCTCAAATCATTAATTTTTCTGCCATACAGATATGAGCGTTGTTCCATAAGCACGCTGCTTCTTTAGCTCCAGCGACACCGTCTCGCCCCAATCAGGAAGCCATCCCACAGCATCGGAATGGCTTTCAAGGGCAAAGACACCCCCTGGACGCAGGGCGCTGGCCAGATAGCTCCCAACATCCCTGACAAATCGCTCTGCTAATTCGTAGGGGGGATCCGCCCAGATCAGATCAAAACTAGACGGCGGGCAATCTTTGATTAAAACATGAGCATCCGTGGCTTCAACGACCCATGGATTTAAAGTCACGCCCTGTTTGCCGGCTCGGGTTTGAGCTTCCTGGGCATTCTTTCGAAGGCAATCCAAGGCAGCTCGCGCAACCTCAGAAAAAACGACCCCAGCTGCCCCCCGACTGGCGAGCTCAATTCCGACGGCGCCGCTACCCGCGAAAAGATCCAAAACTTTTGCTTCTGCGATCCAGGGTGCCAGCATGTTGATGGCGGACTGTCTGATCCGTTCCCGGGTAGGCCGGGTCTCTAAGCCCGCCGGTGTCAGTATTTTCAGGCCCTTGCTCCAGCCCGAGGAAATTTTCACGACCACACCACCTTACAGCAATCAATCTCCGTCCATTTGACAGAATTTTATTATCTTGCCTTGGCATAATTTGCACTTGAAATTTCGCCCAGTTGCCATATGAGTAAATCTCAAACTTGAAACTTATGGCCACTTTATTTTTTTCAGTTAGAGGATACGCCGCCAGATGAATATTCGCCAAATTCAGGAAGCACGGGAACTTTATGGTATCGATGGATGGGGCGCTGGATATTTCGGCATTAATGACGAAGGCCACGTCGTTGCCAATCCCACTGGCGAAGAGCACATCAGCGTCTCGCTGCCGGATGTCATAGAAGAAGTCAAAAAAAGAGGACTCACCGCACCTCTCATTATTCGATTCCCACAGATCATTGAAGGTCAACTGGATCGGATGCACCGCTCTTTCAAAAGCGCCATTGCCGACAATAACTACAAAGGTCGTCACGTTGGAGTATTTCCGTTCAAAGTTAACCAGCGTCGGGAATTTATCGACGCTATCGTTAATGCGGGTCGAAAAGTTGATTACGGTCTTGAGGTCGGGAGTAAAACGGAATTCATTGCAGCTCTTGGCTACGAACTTCAAGATAACGCGCTCATGGTTTGCAACGGTTTCAAAGACGCCGAATTTATTGAAATGGGCTTTTTGGCGAAATCGATCGGTAAAAATGTCGTCATGGTCGTCGAAGGTCCTGACGAGCTGCAGATGATCATCGACCGAGCACATAAATATAAGCACTGCCCCGAAATCGGGCTTCGCGTGCGTCTTTACTCCAAGGGCTCTGGAAAATGGGAAAAAAGCTCCGGAGAGCAATCAAAGTTTGGCCTTACCACAACCGAAGTGATTCATGCTTTGCAGATGCTTGAAAAAGCCAACCTAACAGACAAGCTGGCCATGCTGCACTTTCATATTGGCAGCCAGATCACAGAAATTAAGCGTTTCAAGGGCGCATTGAAGGAAGCCGCTCGAGTCTACTCAAAGGTCATAAAAATCGGCTTTAAGCCACGCTACCTCAATATTGGTGGCGGCGTTGGCGTAGACTACGACGGCAGCAAAACGAGCTTTGAATCATCTGCTAACTATAGTTTGCAGGAATTCGCCAACGATGCCGTCTACGTCTTGATGGAAGTCTGCGATAACGAAGGCGTCCCTCATCCCACCATCGTTACTGAGTCGGGACGCGTGATTGCCGCCTATCACAGCGTTGTGGTCACGAACATTCGCGAGGTTCAAGGCGCAGATGTAAACGTTGAAGCTGACGATATTCTTGATCTGGAGCATGTGGATCAAAGTGCCCATAAAGCTCTCAATGAGCTTCGCTATATTGTCAATAACATGAATCGAAAGAACTACGTCGAGTATTATCATGACTCGATCGTTTATCAGGAGGAGCTATTTACGCTCTTTAACCTTGGCTACTTACAGCTAAAAGATCGGGCTGTTGCCGAAGAGCTTTTCCACAGAATTTGCCGAAAAGCTTTATACTTCTCCAGCTTTGAACGCCACCCCCAGGAGGAGTTCGAAAATCTACAGAAAGTCATGGTCTCGAAGTACCTGGCGAACTTCTCAATCTTTCAATCGATTCCTGATTCTTGGTCGATTAACCAGCTGTTCCCTGTCATGCCCCTTTCAAGGCACGATGAAAAACCAAACCTCAAGGCTACAATTGTCGACATCACTTGCGACTCGGATGGCTGCTTGACCACATTTATCGACCGAGCTGATACGAAAACCGTACTTGAGTTGCACCCGCCCACAGATTCTCCGTACTACATCGGATTTTTCCTCGTTGGCGCCTATCAAGAGTCGCTAGCGAATGAGCACAACTTATTCGGCGCGATCCACGAGGTGGAAGTGTACGTGAACGCAGAAGGCGAGTGGGAAATTACCAAATTAACCCAGGGCGACCCTATCGATGAACTTCTGGTCAGTCGAAACTACGACATGGGCGAAATCCTAGCCGCTTATGAAAAACAAATTGATGCGGCCGCTGACCGCGGGCACATCGGGGGTGAACTTAAAGCACCGATCATGGAGAAACTGTCGAAATTTGCCAAAGGCTACCCGTATCTTCTAGAAAGTTAACCTGGATCCGTACGCAAGGATTTTGGTAAACCACAAAAATATTAAAAATACGGACGCAAAACGGGCTCTTATTGAGCCCGTTTTTATATGCTTTGACGGCCGGATTTAAGCTCTCCTCGCAGCATCCGATAGCCCTCATGTGCGGGTGTTTATTGACGTTAATTGAGACTGCGGGAGCTATTGTCTACCATGAGTATCACGACACAGATCGCAAGAAACGGGGACTGGGAGAAACTTTCCATCTTCGGCCCGATCAACGAGGATGCGGAAGTACACTTGCCAAAATTGGTCTCTGCGCTCGGGAAAAACATCATCATTAATTTCCGTGAAGTCGCCTCCGTGAACTCATGCGGAGTCAGGGCATGGATCACGTTTATGCGTGAACTCGAAAAAGGTCGTGAGATTATTTTTGAGGAATGCACACCGGATATTGTCAGCCAGATAAATATGATTCCAAACTTTCGAGGTAAAGCCACTATCCAATCGGTATACGCTGGATACACTTGCCCCGCCTGCGGCAATGCCCAGAAGCAACTTTTTATTCAGGGCAAAAATCTGCCAACCTCCGCCTCATCCGGAGCGGGACAGATCTCTTGCAGCAAATGCGGTAAGCCATCGGAAATGGATGAGATTGAGGAAGAGTTCTTTGCTTGGGTTGAAGGCTGAATAAATTTCACAATGCATCAGCACTAATGTTTGAGGAATGAAATCATGACAGAATTGATGGACAAAACCTTGCTGGCGTTTAAACCATTTGAGCACTTCTCAAAAGCACTCTTAGACGCTTACTTCTTGGTCGATGCATCCGGAAAGATCCTCAAAGCCAATTCTGCTGCCGCTTTGCTCACTGGAATATCTTCAAAAAATCTACTACGGGCATCCTCTTTTGACGAAGTCATTGTCCTAAATCTTGCCGGTAAAGACTTGAAAACTTCAGCGATCCTGGAAAACCTCGCTCCAACTCGAATTGACGATATCGCCGGGGCTACAATTCAGGGAGCTGAACTTTATTTAACAATCGGCTACTTCCCGTTTATTGAAAATGACCGAGTCATCGGGGCTTTCATACTCGTCCGCGATGTCACAGCGGAAACACAACTCCAGGGCAAATATAAAGATAAAGCGTCAAAGTCAATAACCGATCAGCTCACTGGCCTATTCAACAGAGCACACTTTGAAGAGTACATGCGCGTTGAAGAAGGGCGAATCAGCAATCTTCCAGTCGGAAATGATCACC
>JBEIGW010000166.1:0-6609 GCA_040381655.1 Deltaproteobacteria bacterium | reverse complement strand
TCTTAGGTCTTAACCAAAGCATGTCAGCACTTGGTCGCGTAGTGGGGCCTGCCCTGAGCGGGTTTTTGTTTGAAATCAATCAGGGTCTTCCGTTTTACCTGGCGGCGTTTTTGCTGGCTTTTGCATTCGTATTATCGACGCTAGTGAGGCCTGCCTCGTTTATGGCAAGTTCCGATAACTTAACCAAAAGTCGAAAACTTGCCTAAATTTAATTTTGAATCACTTCCTGATAAACGGCAACGCTTCCTCGGGCATCTCACTGTACCGATAAATTCCCTGACTTCTATACTCAGAACTCATGATGATGTTGTTAAACGTCCTCTGAAATTCGGCCTTTGTCATCTGAAGCGTTCCGTGACCCTCGATGACGATTGCAAAAACATCATTTGGTTTAAGATTTTCTATTTTATGTCTGTAGAAAACTAAAGATTCTGAAGACCATTGCACCGTAGGTCTTCGATTCGAAGATACCTGATTACGATCAATCAAGCCTTCTCTTCGACTGGATCCAGCACGGGGCTTGGGGCTTGGACTCTTACTAGAAGGCGATTGACTGGCTCTTGCTGCTTTCTGAAGTCTCTGTCTTTCCGCTTCGGCATATTGCTCGGTTTGCCACGTCTCCAGCTTAGCTATCTGTGGCGATGTGAAAATCTCAGCAAACTTCGATTGATCGATAGTTCTTGGATCATCCACTTTGAATATAACAGTTGGCACATCTAACACATCACCGTTGGGATTAATGACCTTGACTTTGCCCTCGTCTGACCCACCCCATTCCAATACGACGAAAAACTTGCCAGTACGCTCATTCACCAAAGCTTCAACAGTTTGCGGCAACGCCATGGGCACGGTCCTTAAGGTAAAAATTCGGATAAGATTCACATGTTACCTCAAGACCGCTGGACAATCACGCGTGAATTCCCTAAAACTTGAGGCATGGACTGCTAAGGCTGCGGTTAGACCTTAAACCTGAGGACCAACAGTTGACTCCCGACATCACAAAGCAGCAACGCTGGGGCATTCTGGGTGACGGGCAACTGGCCCGCATGCTAGCAATGGCAGCTTACCCCCTAGGAATCCGTCCGGTCATCCTCACTGGCGATTCCTCGAGTCCTGCCGGGCAAGTAAGTCCCCTGATTGTAAGAGGGCACTTTGACAGTCGCGATGACCTCCACGCTATTTTAAGTCAGGTGGACGGCGCCCTAATTGAAAGCGAGTTTTTAGACTGTGACGCCCTAGAAGCCACGGGTCTTGCAGAAAAAATTATCCCGCCGATTACCTGCATTAGAACACTTCAAGACAAGCTCGAACAAAAACGACTTCTGAAACGGCTTGAGATTCCAAGTCCTCAGTTATACGAAAAAGATCTGGCAGATGATATTGACTGGATAAGCCGTTTAACCGAAAGGGGCAAGACACCTATTGTCATCAAATTTGCCAAGCTTGGCTATGATGGCAAGGGCGTTTTAATCCTAAATGGCGAGGGTCGGAGTGATCTTGAAAGGGCAGAAGACTTTTTAATGGGCGCAAGAAAGCGAAAAATCAGCGTCTATGCCGAAGCAAAAATCGACTTCAAAAAAGAGTTAGCCATGGTCATCGTTCGGGCCAAATCAGGCGAAACAAAAGCATGGCCCTTAGTCATCAGCGAACAAAAGCAGGGAATCTGCGACCGTGTCATGGGACCGGCAGTAAATCTAGGCGTCGATGAAAGACTTGAAAAAATGGCGCAAGACATTTGCCATAAAATCGCTGGCCACCTTGGGCTTGTAGGCGTGATGGCGGTCGAGTTTTTCGAAACTCAAGATGGCAAGTTACTCGTCAACGAGATCGCTCCAAGAGTTCACAATAGCGGCCACTACACACTAAATGCAGGTTGTGCGTCACAGTTTGAAAATCATTGGCGTGCTGCTTTGAATTTACCTCTGGGCAGTACAGACACTGCGCCGTTTTTTGTTATGCAAAATATTCTAGGCGTTCCAGACATTACATCAAAGGAATGCGCGACGCCTCCGGCCCCTGGCGAGTTCACCCATGTTCATTGGTACGGAAAGCGCGGTATCGCGCCTGGTCGAAAAATGGGTCACATCACAGCAGTGTGTCATGACATACAAAGCAAGGGTGATGCGCTAAGCTCCGTTCAGAGCACATATGGTCGCTGGCAGGATCAGCAGCGATCTGAGTTTGCTAAAGTTTAATTCACGCTCTGGAGACAAAATTGAAAAGAGTCAAAACAAAAGCCCCAACAGCATCCAATCAAAAAAGCTCTTTAGTCGGAATCGCCATGGGAAGCGACACCGATCTAAAATGGATGCAAGATGCTTGTGATGCTCTGAAGAAATTTGGGGTGCCCTTTGAAGTCAAAATTATTTCTGCGCACCGCACGCCTAAGTCCGTTGAAGCATACGCCACATCCGCCGAAAAAAGCGGTCTGCGAGTTATAATCGCAGGCGCCGGAGGTGCGGCACACCTACCTGGTATGCTTGCTGCAAACACTACAATACCAGTCATTGGTGTGCCCTGCCCCGTTGGTCCGATGCAGGGAGAAGATGCTCTTTGGTCAATTGTACAGATGCCTAAAGGCGTACCGGTGGCAACCGTTGCCATTGGCAATGGATGGAACGCCGGGGTTCTCGCCACTCAAATACTAGCCACAGGTGACTCGAAGCTTTCGCTCACCCTAAGGAAGACATTAAGTGCTTACAAAATTGCAATGGAAAAGCTAGTAGGCCAAATGAACAAAAAACTGACTACAAAGTGACATCACTGCGATGTCTAATTCTCTCATCATCAACAATATAAACCACCGTTTGAGCCACATGACACGCAATGTCGGCAATACTCTCTAATTTATTTACCATAAGAATAAGGTGAATACCCATCTCGACATCCAAGCTTCCTGTGCGAACCTTCTCAATAACTAACTTGTAAGCCTGATCCTGAAGCGCGTCCACGCTATCATCCATGCTCGGGACCGTCTTTGCTAGGCGAGGATCCCTATTACTAACCGAGGTCATAGCTCGCTCGTATACGCCGAATGCTTTGGTGGTGACATCCTGGAGAAGATGCCAGCCCTCGGGAAAATCGACTCTTAAATCCTTGGTGTCAATTGCATGCCGCGCTACGTACTCAATGCAATCGCCAATTCTTTCAAGTGCCGACGCAACATCTATCGCCCCAAACATAAACCTAAGACTAGGCCCCATGGGGGCCCGATTTGCAACAAAAAGCATTGAGAGATCATCGAGGTCAATCTCAATCGCATCGACTCTCTCATCACCCGCGATTATTGATTTCAAAAGGGCGAAATCTGCACCGTCCAGCCCTCTTTTTAGGCCAACAAACTGCTGCATAACGACTTGCATGAGCTCTTCGAGCTTGCCACTAATGGCTTGTAGTTCACGCTCACCCGGGGATTTCTGAGGCATGTTCTGACTCCGATCAATATGCCTGGACGGCAGTATTTCTTGCTACGCGGCCATGACTACCAGTATATTTTTAGTGTGCTTAATTTGCAACGAAACAACGTAAAAAGCCGATATCTGATGGTATAACGTAATCGAGGAGAGAACACCTGTGATCAAGGATTTATTTAGCGTCGTAATCTCCAAGACGTCAAACGGCAAGTGGGAAGCCCATCACGTTCCATCGGGGCGCCGGGTTCAAGCTGACACAATGGACCAAGCCCAAGAAACCATGAAAAAAGAGCTTGGTATAAAAGACGACGGTACTTTCGATGCACCTCGCACCAGCGTCAGGTTCACTGGTCTTGCACAAGTTGTTGCGGCGTTTTTAGAGGGACCCGTATCAGAGTCTTTAGCATTTCACTCGGGATATGCGCGCCTCGAGCTGTTTAACAACGGTATCGCCCATGTTCGGCTCGGCGGCGGCTGTAAGGGTTGTCCGTCATCACAAATCACCCTATTCAATGGCGTCCGAGACCAGCTCCAGGGACGCTTCGGTGAAGAGGTCATTAAGGACGTTATTCTAGCGACAGAATAATACGCAGGCCGTCCGTAGAACCAACCACTCGAGTACACGCAAGATGTCGCTGGACGACACCTCTATGTTTTTTTACCTATAGACTCGCGAGCTAAACAGCAAATCTGTCGGAGCGGACGAGATGATAAGCAGTATTTTGATATTCACGACAGTCTTTCTGAGTTCCATATCAATTCATGCTTCAAATATGGGTCTAGCATCTAAAACAGCCGTGAATATATCGGATCGTGCTAAAGCGGAATATCATCGTCACGCATGTGGCCGAGCGATCGCTGCCATCAAAAACTTTAACGTCATCGCAAATAGACTCCACAAGGCTCCGAAGAACCCAGGGCACGCCATCTCAAAAACATTCTCATTAATTCAAACTAGCCTGATTACAACTTACGGTAATATTTACGAGGTACAAGGAGACTCTTGCATCGACCCCAAAACGCGGCGACCAGTTGTCAAAGCGTACCGTCGTGGACCAGACTACTACCTCGACTCACCTAATTTCTCTTACCGATTTTTATAGGTGCACCATGGAACCTGGACTTTATATGCTGGCTAGCGTGACGTTACTTTCTTCAATCACACTTTCCATAATCAATATAAAAGGAGGTTTATTGATCTATTCTGATCTTTCAAGCGCCAAGAATTCATATGAATGCGGTGAAAACCCTTCCGATATCTTACTAGGTCAAAAAGCCTACACAATTGATTTTGCATCATCAAACGTGCCCTGCCTATTCCCCAACATCTATGACCAAAGAGAACAACACCAAAGTCGATCCGTTGAGTTATTCCAAGATGTATTGAGTCGAGTTATAGGGGATAATCATCATTGAAACTTGAAGATATCCCAAGAAAAGTCCTGAGCCACACAGGATGCACGGTCTGTGGATTTTTGATCGCTTTATGGTGTCAAGAAACCACCATTGCTGGCCAACGTCAACGGAAGGTCAAGCCTGGCTTCACTATTACACTCAAAGACAACGAAGAAAATCTAAAATTTCGAGATCTAGATAATGCCGAAAACCTGGCCTTGATTAGGCAGAATACAAACGAGTCATGCAACTGGCGGCATTCGGGCGCGGTGATTAGAGGTCGCGAAAAATCTATCCAGTTGATTGGCGACATCGAACATTTGGAATCCGCGGTCACAATTGTGGACGGAATTAAGGCTGGCCAATTGAAAGTAGCCCAGCAAAGGGACGCACAAAGTCTACCAACGTGTCATGAGTTACCACTCATCACCTACGGGCCTCACCCATGAAGTTTACAGTTTTGATTCTACTTGTGGCATTAATATACAGTGGAGATCTTATGGCAAATGAATCTGCCATTTCAATGCACACGAGCGAGATAAGAGGCCTGGATCTATCAGGATTTTCAAAAATTTCAGTGTCGCGAAAAGGCATTGTCTCTTTGACTCACGATCAGGGTGATCGTTGGATTTTATCTGCTACAAGAGCCGGATTCGTAAAAATTCAGGGAACAGCCAAATCAGGTCAAATCAAAGTCTGGCACGTAAACATAACTCCGAGGTCGCCTCGCTCCGGATTCACTCAGATTGCACCGTCGGCGATGACCCGAAAAAAAGACGATCAATGCGCGGATGATGACGACAACTATTTATATACGATACGAGCCTCAATTGAGTTAGCCGACAAATCTAAAAGTGAACTATTTGGCTGGAATCATGACGCTAAGTTTTCAACTGGCTTGCTGTCTACCGACTTTGATCTCAAGCTCGAATTAACGCCCAAGAAAGACCATCACAAAAGACACATCATCGCCAACCCCATGGTTATTACCCGCGCGTGTAATGATGTCGTTCTTCGCAGCGGTGGTGAAGATAGCATTGATGTTAAAACAGACGACGGGCGGACTGCTACCGTGTGGAAAAGTCATGGGGTGGAACTCAAGCTCAAGATAATGCCCTTGGAAAACGGTCAATTCCGCGTCCCATTTTCCGTAGCTTTAAGGACGCCATCAAAAGGCCAGGGCGCGTATGGCATAAGTGACGTCCAATCCACTATGACGGCACCAAAAGATCAAGATGTTCTGGCTGCTGTGATAAATTTATCGTCAGTGGTGACGAACGGCCAAATGCAAGCGACCATATCAGACATCCCGATCATAGGTCCGCTTTTCAAACGCAAGGTCGATACGCTTGCCGAATCACTCATGCTGGTTTGGTTCAATATAGATCAAAGATCCGTCAAGAGTGAAAGTCCATAGATCAAGCGGTTCCAAGAGCCTATAGGATCGTTCGAAATATCTCTAACTTCGTACGCCGCACTTGCAGCTGCGGACCAAAGCGGCATAAAACGCCAACTAGCTTCTGCCTCAAATCCATATTGGGTAGCATTTGCTGAGGCTTCTTTATAATTTAATTGTTCGTAGCACGGGCGAATCTGAGCTGTCACGGACCGAGATAATCTAAGACTGGATTCAAATTCAATTCTTAGCAAGTCATGATCAAGGCTCGATAGGGAACGGGTTCGGTAATCGACAGATCCGTAATACAACGCGATCCACCAGGAGAACGTCTCACCGGGCGTCAAAATTTTTGCGCGCAAAATAAAGTCAAGGTGACTAAAGTCAGCGGGGACTGTGTAGCGG
>JBEIGW010000165.1:0-6685 GCA_040381655.1 Deltaproteobacteria bacterium | reverse complement strand
TCAAAAGACTCTCCGCAGGCATCGTCGATGGTGTGGGCTATGAGTTCAAAGGCGGTCGGTGATGACATGTAATAAAGATTCGTGTGGCCACCGCTCACTACGAGCGCTAGCGTCGGGAAGATTTGGCCATATTCAGCGTCAATTCCAAGTAGCGCGCCATGCACATGCGCATGGACATGGTTTACCGGTATAAGGGGTTTTAAAGAGCTTTGAGCCAAACCTTTAGCGAACGACACCCCTACTAAAAGACAGCCTATTAAGCCTGGGCCCTGGGTCACGGCAATCGCGTCAATATGATTTGGCGAGACCTCGGAGCTTTTTAGTAGGTTTTGATACATGGAGCCAAGAGCAATCAGGTGCTCGCGTGCAGCGATCTCTGGAATGACGCCGCCCCAGCGTTCGTGAATCTTAGTTTGCGAGGCGACGTGAGATGCGAGAACTCTTCGGCCATCTTGAACGAGTGCAAGAGCGGTCTCGTCACAGCTGGATTCAATACCCAAAAAAAGCATTCTGGCAGCTCACCCTTCAAGTTTTATCTTTTCGATTTAAGGGCCTTCTTAGCTTTATCAGCTTCTGGGGTGCCAGCATATTTAGTTGCGACTTCATCGTAGAATAATTTGGAGGTATCTTTGTCCCCCATGGCTTTAAAGGCATCACCTAGACGAAGTTTAGCTAAAGCCATTTGTTTCTCGCCCGGTTTTAGCTCGATAAGTTCGTTGAATTGTAAAGCAGCTTCCTTGGGTTTTTGAAGTTTCATCAGACTTTCGCCGTACATCATCAGTAGGTTGATTTTATCTTTACCTTTGGATTTACCAATGGCAATTGGAGCCAGCTCCGTTACATCCTTGAACTTTTTTTTCTTGTAGGCGGCTTGCACGCTATCAAAATCTGAATGTCCGGATCCGTCTGAGGGTGAATCTTTCTTGTCAGCGGCCTTTTTCGCTAAAGATCCGCCGTGATCCATAGCATGCAGAATTTCTTTTTGCTGATTTTCAACCGTTTCAAGGCGCGTACGAATTTCGGAGAGCTGTGCTCCTATCGAGCCTTCTTGCTGAGCCTCAACACCCGGCATCTGTCCGGTTTGAACGCCGATCTTCAGTGCATCAATATCGCCTTTGATTCTTTTGACTTCGATACCAATTCTCTCAACGTCAGACGATGTCGCGGCGATCGTTTTTGAATGGACCTCTCCTGTTTTCTGATCAGACGTTCGACTATTTGCAAGATTTGACTCAAGTTGAAGCAGTCGAGTTTGTAGCCTGAAAATATGGTCATCCATTTCGCGCTTCTGCGCAGGCGTGACGCACGATACCGCTGCCGTCACGATGGTGGATACGAGCGCGGCTAAGTAAAAGTCTCTTCTTACCCAAAGTAGGCCGGTCATCAGGTCGTCCTCCCCAAACTGGTTATGGACCACGTTTCGCGACGTGGTTCGGCATAAGCAAATAGCTCTCTTAAGGGCTCTATTCTGCCATTAATTGCCGATAAAGACTAGTTTTTTGGGGGGCTTAGGCTGCCGCGCTTGTTTTTTGATCCGAGTTAGAAGCAGATTCTAGGCGCCGTTTGAGGTTCACCATAAGGATCATGTATTGCCGGGACTCCCTGGTCCACTCTTGAAAAAACTCAGGCCGGGTTTTAATACTAAGGGTTTTAAGTTTGAGATTTTCCTTGCTAGCAAGGACCTCATTAACATTATCATGAAATCTTTTAAGTTCCTGTTTCCACTGGTGCGCATTGTCCTCAACACCCACTTTTTCGCGGAACTCTGAGTCTGCTTCTGCTTTCTTTGTAGCGGCTTCTCGGCTATCCTCTGGCGTCCCTGATTGGGGAGTGGCGGAGGCGTGATTGGGCGTGGCTTCTTGCGATGAGTCCGATGCGTCAGCTGTGCTATTTTGGGAGGCTTGGTCGTTCATCGTTATATTGAAACCTCTAGATCAGTGTGAGTCGCGTTCCATCTGTAACGAGTGTATCGGTCAAATGTCGCCTCAATTTAATATGAAGAGTCACGTGAGGCTTGATTGAGCCAAGCTCAAATGGATTTGTTGAAAGACAAAGAAAGTAGATAATGAATATTGAAAATAATGGGTTAGAGCCAATGGAATTAGATATGGACGGTGAAAGTTCATCGGTGGTGCCGCTAGCCGACGCGCTGCCATCAGCCAAGACATTTGAGGAGGCAGGAGTCTCGTCAGAAGTCATCTCGGCTGTACAAAAGATAGGTTGGCAGCAGCCAACACCTGTGCAGGGCATGTGCTTGCCTCTCACAATCAAAGGACGAGATGTTGCCGGGTTTGCTCAAACGGGTACTGGAAAAACTGGAGTTTTTGTAATCACAGTAGCAGAGCGACTCAGTCATGAGCCGCCTCCTGATCGAGCCAAGCGCGACGTTGCTATTCCTGAAGTGCTGGTGCTGACCCCAACTCGTGAGTTGGCGATGCAGATCGATGATGATGCCCAGAAGGTTATCTCAAGCCTCGGCATATCTTCTGTGCCGGTATTCGGTGGCGTGGATTTAGATAAACAGGCGGCCGCCTTTAAAGAGGGTCCACGAATGATTGTGGCGACACCCGGCCGTTTAAAGGACTTGTATCAACGCAAGTTGGTTGATTTGTCGAAGGTCAAGATCTTTATTTGCGATGAAGCCGATCGGATGTTCGATATGGGCTTCATTGATGATGTTGAATTTTTCCTGGATAAGATTCCGGAAGAGGCACAAAAATTACTTTTCTCAGCAACGACCAACGATAATGTTAAAGAACTCGCATTTGAGTATCTCAATCATCCAGCCTATATTTCCGTTAATCCGGAGGTCTTGACGCCGGAAGCTATAGAGCAACATGCTATCATTTGCGATACGTCTAATAAGCTCCGTGTCATTCTTGGCATGTTACGCGAGCATAACCCAACATGTTCAATCATATTCACCAATACAAAGATCACAGCCGAGTGGTTGCATTACAAACTGAGCGGTAATGGCATTGATGTTGATCTAATAACTGGTGATTTACCGCAAAAAAAGAGGATTCAGCTCATTCAGCGTATAAAAGAGGGTAAAGTAAAGGCGCTGATTGCTACCGATGTGGCAAGTCGAGGCCTGCACATTTCAAAAGTTAGTCATGTGTACAATTTTGATGTGCCAGATGACCCGGCAAACTACGTGCATCGTATCGGTCGTACTGCTCGAGCGGGTGCGAAGGGAAGTTCATATACTTTGGTTTGCGAGGATTATGGAGAGAACATTCGTGCGATCCAAGACATGCTAGGCGCACAAGTTCAGTTACGAGGTGAGTGGTTCAATCAAGACTATCTTGAAATCAACGATATTGCTGGTAATCCCTACGCGATCGGCGGAGCGCTATATCGCGAGCCAAAAGAACGTTTCGATAGAAAGGGCGCAGTCGGGCGCGGCGAGCGATCTACAAAAGGTCGCTCGGATACTTCAGATAGAGATGTGAAAACTAGAGAGCATGGACGCCATAAAGGGCATTTAAAGTCCGAGCATTCTCCGCGTCATAATGATGATAGTGGTCCAAGCTCTCATCGAAAACCGGTTTCGACTCGAGGTCACAAGCAGTTCTCTGATCGCAAGAGTAAGGATTTAAATTCGAGACCTCCGGAAAAACCAATAGTTTACCGGGCAGAAGGAACCCCCGTTGGTCTGGTAGGTTGGGTTGTTAAAATTTTTAAAGCTTTATTTGGTGTTAGATAGTTGCTTAACGGCGGCAAGACTCGGTACACTCTATTGACGAGCGTTTTTGATTCAAGAGGTTTGGAATGTCTCAAGTTGTTGTTACGGACGATAAGCTAAAGTCTAGGCGAGATCAAAGCGCCAAGAAAGAACTTCAAATAGATCGGGAAGGTCAATTTGCCAAGTGGAGAATGTCCGATATCACCAAGTTTGACCCGATTGCCGCAGCAATTGGCATTGCATTATTACCCGTGTTTTTCAGCTGGTATCTGATTGGTTTGCTGGTTAAGGTCGCTGTGTATGCTGGCGCGGGCTTTAGCAGACTTTTGGGACTGCTGATTGGCAAGTCAAAAAGAATCTGAATACCCTTAAATTTTCTCCAAACGTCACGTTTGTACTCAATTTTAAAGGCTTAGCGCGTTCGCTTTTGTCGCGACTTGCTATGACCGAGGTGACCAGCGAAATAAAATCTTCTTTGGCACGTTAGTTGCTCTGTAAGTGTGCGGCTTATCTGGCATGGTAGTCAGCTAGCAGTAAAACAAGCGGCATGTTTAAATTTTGGAGGTTTTATGGGAACTACGATTGTACACGGTATTACTGCCGTTTCGCGTGGCGTTGCCGAAGTGAAGCGATTGGGCGGGGTTGAGAGTTACGTTGTCCGTAATTCACATCCAATTTCAATATATTTTCAGGTTATCGGATCCATTTGGTTCGCATTTTACTTCTGGAACCATTTATGGGTGGAGGCTATTTTAAGTTACCTTGCGAGTCGGGCAGTTGGTGCATTAGCGGTTTCGCGTTTGGACGTAAAGATGTTAGCCCAAACCCTTTTGGGCCGGCTCGGTTTATTGCACCTTGAGGGATCGAACTTGGTGCTACAATTGGCTGGTTTGATCGTGTTGCTTTATGGACTCTGGAGCCATGAAGTCCGCATGCTTCTAACGGGTATTTCCGTGATTCTACTTGGCCACACGCAAGGTTGGTCGAGGGTCGACCCCCGGCTTGGTGGTGGGTAAAAGCTCGGGGTGTATTTAAAGATTTGTCCTAATCAGATTCATCGCTTCAGTGATTTCGGCTGCCGTCATAGCGCCTTGCTTCAAAAAAAGAGGCTTTCCATCGCGTCCGAAAATCACAAGATTCACGGAATCGTCTTTTAGACCCCACTCTTTTACAAGCGTTTTTTTCATATCCTTTACGTAGGTCGTCCTCGGGAATTTTTCCTGTTTTTTCTGTAGCTGACTGGCTATCATAGAGTTTGGATACCAAGCAGCAGCCATATTGATAATGGCGATACTTCCGTGTCTATCAGCAGGAAACTTTGCGGCTTCGTAAGCGGCTTCCAGTGGTTCGTTTAGTTTTTTTTCCTCTGGATCAACATAAAATAGACTTATAATTTTTCCAGTTTTCGAAATGTCATCAGAGCTCCATGCTTCCCCGGATAATTTTCCGCCCAAGTCGGCATCTAATTTAACATTCGTAGGAGGTTGGCCAACGGCCAAAGGGGCGGACAAAGCTGTTGGAAGCATCGGAAATAGAGCGGCTAAAATAAAAGATGCTATTTTCATAATCAGACCTCATGAAATCAATGTACATCGACCTTACCGTATCGTATACCCCTATACGCTTTAAATCAAAACTGAGGATCGAGTCACTTGACAGAAATACGATCACAAAATTCAACCCAATTCCTGTTTGTGGCAGGCCGTAAAGTAACAGCCGTTTCTTTTATTCTCCTGATTGCTATAGCAAATGTTTGGTTTATCTACCGTCTAACCGGCGAAACCATGCCAGAGTGGACAGCTTTCCTCTTTTTCCCTGGCGTTGTTGGCGTTTTGGTGGGCTTTTTTATGATGCTGCCCGGTTGGCTCAACCCATCAAAATTACATAGAGAAGACGCTCAAGATGTGGATTATGATAAAAACGCTGATTAAGGGAGGCGTTTCTGCCCACCGATATCTTTGACAATGTGCAGTAATATAAAGTCAGAGGCACGGAATCTTTAGGGGAGTAACCCGATTGAAGCGTTCGAAGTCAGACAGAGATAAAGCAATGCATCCCTCCGTGAAAGCTGCCATGGCGGTTTCTGAGGCCAGTCGGCAGATGGTGGACGGTTCGCAACTAGCGTCCATGCAGTCTTTTGGTCGGCGCACCAATGATCCGGGATCGCAGTTAATTCCCGCCAGGCGAGTTCATCATGTGCTGGAGCGCGCGAGGGGTAAGAACCTTTTAATTTGTATAAAAGGCTACCCAGACCCAGACAACATTGCAGCGGCACTTTGTCTACAGTGGTTGGCCAAACATCACGATATCCGTACCAAGATTTTACATTTTGAGGAGATATCTCACTACGAGAATAGAGCTCTAGTAAAAAAACTTGATATCGAAATTGAAGAATATGATCCGTCCTTGGATTTATCGCAGTGGGACTATTACGCAGTGAATGACGCTCAGAGTTGCGAATTGCCCATAAAACTTCCGTCTTCTTGCCGATTACTAATTTTTGTTGATCACCATAAAGCTCTAGGCACGGTCACCGGGGAATTTGTGGATATTCGTGAACACAGCGGTTCAACCTCAGCGGTTTACGCCGAGTATCTTATCGATGGTCCCGCGAAGTTTGAGGGATCCTCAACGGAGCAGACCAAGATTGCAACCGCCATGATGCATGGTATTCGTTCTGATACAGATAATTTCGCAAATGCGACTCCTATGGATTATCGCGCGAGTGAGTTCTTGGCCAAACACATGGACAAGGATCTGCTGAACCTTATATCGCGCCAATCCATACCAGCCAAAACTATGGATCTGACTCAGATTGCCTTGCAGCGCAAGGACATCAAGGGCACTTTTATGTTTGCGGGCGTCGGTTATGTGCGCGAAGAGGACCGTGATGGTATTGGACAGTGTGCCGACTACTTGCTGCATCGTGAGGGAATTGACACGGTTATAGTTTATGGCGTTGTTGGCAATGAGTGGATTGATGGATCTTTGAGAACT
>JBEIGW010000164.1:0-6694 GCA_040381655.1 Deltaproteobacteria bacterium | reverse complement strand
GATCAGACCTCGACTGCCAGCTTAAGTTCGCCACGTCAGCTCCGCAATCCCTGCCTCCGCAGCCCTTGGCAAACTTGGATGGCCAGAGGCGAGTGGCAATTTAAAGCTAAATATTCTTCACTCCGAACCTTTGAACCAGTTCAATATGGACAATTGGCACCAACTCCAATCATCACTGAAATCGGATGTACTCATTAAACCATCCATACCTACGAACCCCGCCGAACAACTATCGTTCCGCTCGGCCAAGCTTACAGCTGATGTTTCTCTCTCTAAAAGAACATCGTCGCAGAAAACAAATAAACTACTAGCCGCACTGAATATTAATGTAGATGAATTGGGCCATCCGTTGCTAGCGACCCTAACATCAATACATAGTCAAAATGACGTGAAGGCCGAGCTTGGCCGCGAGACATCTGGGGTTTTCGAGCACAAGACATCTACCAATGGAGATCCGCTGATCACCATGACAACTAAATGGACTGACAAGCCAGGTCAAATGAATCTGAGCCACGAACTACTCCTAAAGGCCTCGCAAAAACTCATCGCAAGTTTACGAAACCCTGGCCCTCTCGCATCGATTGGTGATCTTGCGATAAAGGGCAACCACAAATTAGAGGTCAATCACCGCGAGAACTCTGTTCTAGGGATTAACAGTAAAAACTTTAAGACCGTTTCAGCCGTAGCGGATCTATCACAAGTTCTTGAACAAAAGCCGGATGACAATGGTAAAACCTTATTTTTGGTCAAAAAGCCCCTAAAAATCCAATCTTCGGCTAAATTAAATTCTGGAAACTTCGATCTCAAAACCACAGTTGATGCGTCAGCGCTCGCTTACGGTAAATTAGCCACGGTTAGCGGAGTCAAAGGAGACCTAGGTGCAAAACTTAATGACATCAGAGAACCCACCAAGGCGGACTTAGACATCAATTTCGCGGTCAAAGTAGTGGAGTTCCTCACCACATCCCAAGGGCCTACGACGTTTGATCGAAGTCTAAAGGATCTCACCTTCAGGGCCGGTGCCGCATTAAATAACGATGTGATCGCGATACAGACCATGGACGGCGGCCTTAAAGATGGGACCATCCGCGTGAGCGGCCAAGGCGAATTCAAAACAGCAGGGAGCGGGCAGCTTGATGGGCAGATCAGTTCTAAGCTACTCGATGAAAAATCGGTTATATCAGGATCAGGACAGTTTCTTGCTCCATTTAAAATCATTCTTTTTGACAAAGAGCGGTTATCGTTTGAAGCAAACCCGTCCTTTGAAAACTTCAGTGTCGTTGTCGGTGATTTCGCAGCCAAAAATGTCAACGGCACCATCACCGTACTAGAAGAACTCAAACTAGAAAAAGACGGCAAAATTGGATTTCTCTATTTGAAGTCCCAAAACCCGTTTGCCAGGGTCGATTACGAAAACGTCGAGCCTTATGTCGAGGAAAAATCTCAACTCACATTCGATCAGGTATCGTGGAAACACATTGTCGTGGGACCCATGGTACAAAGTTTTGAAATCCGTCAAAACCTCGTGCTGCTGAATGATTTAAAAATGGATCTACTCGACGGCAGCATGGTTGGACGATTTTATCTAGACTTGCATCCCAGTCGCCTCAGAACGGGTTTCCTGGGACGTTTTTCAGGCATCAAGCCAGAGCTTCTTAAAGCCCCAGATCGAAGGTCAGCCCCCAAAGACTGGGCTCCTCTCGCCGGCCGGATGGCTATCGACTTTGATATGCGAAAAAGGCTTGCCGCCGGACGAATGGACTTTACTCAAATTGGTAAAAGACAGCTTCTAAGCCTTCTTGACGCACTCGATCCTGACTTCAAGGACACCCAAGTCGCCTTAGCCCGTAATGGCCTTCGCATCGCCTATCCGCGCGCCGTCGGTATCGATATGGACCACGGACTTATGGATCTAAAAATTGCGCTCGATGGAGCCGTCAGTAGTGACGTAGCGGTAAGGTCCCTACCACTTTCTGCGCTTATTAACTCTCAGGCCGGTGAGGCGCTGAGCACCATAGAAACCATGATCAATTGATTTTTTATAGGAGACGCCCATGAAACGCATCAATCATCTAAATACCCTGAGCCTTGCGCTAATGTCAGCCACGCTTTGGGGGTGCTCGCCAAGTATCCACCTCATAGATCGTCAAACCATCCTTGAGATTGAGGCTAGTGGTGATTGGCAGGAGCTTGACCGAAAATTCCAGGATCAAGAAGTGGCCTCTGGCCCACTACCGCTTGAGAAAACGAAGACCAAAGGTGATCGCCGAAAAGTCTTCAGCATGACTCACTCCGATAAAAACAACGAGAACTCAAAACAACAAAAATCAGAATCTAAAACGCCTGCGACGAACGTGAGGTAATTCATGAAATCCCAAAGCATACAGCTGCTTCTCATTGGCGCTCTACTGCCAGCAGTCGCCTTCGCCCAAGCTCGGTCTGGAAAAAACATTCGCGTGTTCACACCGCTAAAGAAAATTACGGTCGGCCCCTTTGACAACTTCCAGGCCTCTGTGACCAGTGACGAATCCAGTCTCTTCTTCACGAGAAGTCAAAATCTATCATCGCAGGTCTTTAGGTTTGATACCAAAACAGGCCTCACCGCGGCCGTGACCAAGTCCGACGTTGACGCAAAAAGTGCCGTCGTTAGCCTAGACGGCTCTCGTCTCGCCATCACTTATTTTGGTAACGACGCCAAAGGTGACGTTTGTTTGGTCGAAAAAGACTCTAAGATTTCATGCATTACTGAATCGGGCCTCGGTGAGCATTCGCCCTTTTGGATCGATGGAGATACGATTGGCTACGTCCAAAGTAATGACCGAGGGTCATCTCATAAACTTTTTACTTACAATCTAAAAACAAAATCAAAAAACCTTCTGAAAGAGGGGCATATCTACGGACCATCCCTAGCGCCAGGGAAGAACACCTTAGTCTACAAAGCTCTTGGTCCAGAGTTTGTACTTATGGATCTCACCAATAAATCCGAGATAAAACGCATCAAAATCAACCTACCAGGAAGCTCTGGATTAGCGAAATTCTCGGTTGACGGAAACTACATCTATTTTTCACAGTACATGTTGGACAGTAACCGGGACCTGATTCTCGACAGCCGTGACGCGTCCGCTATTTTTCGCCTCAAAGTAAATGATACAAAAGTATTCCCCGAGCAATTAACGTCCTTGGACCAAAACTGCTCCTACCCAACACCTGCCAAGACCAGGTTGTATTTGACCTGTGCATTTGAGGGCGCTTTGGACGTTTACAGCGCGCCACTGGAGGGGATTACGCCGGCGAACTGGTCATCAAAGGATATCTGGGACGCCCACCAAGCAGCCCGCACTTACAGCGACAAGATCATGCTTCTCAATCAAGTAATGATTCGAAGCAAGGACCTCGCTGAGACTGAGTTCGAAGACAGATTATTCAGTAATTTTGTATTCATGCACGCGTGGATGCCGGCCGCGTTCTACGCTAAAAGCCTGAAAGAGAAGTCTCCGGACTACGCCGTGCAACTCTTACTTCTAGAAACGTTGACAAAATGGGACGCCCTGCCAAGCAAAGAAAACGTCGCTGAGTTGACTCGCATGCTGTCATCAGCAGAATCCAACCTTAAAAATCTACCTGCCAGTCCGATGCGTCAGGTTGCTCAAGCTCATATTGAATCCTTTAGGCACCGAGACACGTCAGCTCTCAGTATCGCCAAGGACGCCAAGCCGACCAACACCATGGGCCTTTACTGGCAAACCAAGATATTTGAAAGGGTTTTAGCAAGTAAGCCCGGGCTTGCGTACGAAAACGTGCTCCTCAACAGAGTTGTCTCTGCTGAATCAAACGAAGAGACAAGAGTGTATTACCTAGCCCGTCTATTTGACTCGCTAGAAAAAGAAAAATCTCGTGAGACCTTTTTCTCGCAGCTTGAATCCAAACTAAAAGCGGCCGGCGACCAAGACTCCACTCGCCTACTTGAACTGGTCCAAAATGAACGACAAATCTACCGAGTTCTTGCCACCGAAGATCAAACGGCCGTTCGTGATGAACTTCGTCAAGTGGTCGAGAGAGTTAAGCGACTAAAAGACAATTACTTCCCGCTAAGACTTCTATTTTCCAGGACGATCGTTTTGCTCCAGACGAATAACCGCCCGAGGGAGCTATCACGTGTCATGAGCTTATGGCTCTCCTATGTTGATCCTAAGACCAAAGAGTATCCTTACGCCATCGAGGCCCTGCGATCGACCTCGCTTGAGGCTGCTTATAAGTTTTATCATGGATCTGCTCAAAATAAGGAGCTCGCCAAAGGATCTTTCTACAGCAACATCAGAACAACTGATGACCTTGAGTCGCATTATCAGTACGTCCTCATGAATTCTTCAAAAGACGCTTGGGCTGAGCTTTTAAAAACCTACGAAACGATGGTCAAAGATGGGCTGATCGAAGCCGACAGCCTGACCTTTGCAAAAGCTATTCATTCAACGATCAACGGCGGCAAAGCACCCTCGAAGTCTGAGCTTTCTAAGGCTGCGTCTGAGGTCGAAAAACTCTCTGATAACATGGTGGGAGTTGGCGCCAAGTATCAGTTCCTCGGATACCTGTATCACCAGCAGTTCCAAGCGACGGTCAAGGGTTTTGAGTTTGATGAGGATCTAGCTCAAAAGGCACATGGGAGCTATCTATACGCCATAGATTCTGCCTTTAATAATGAGCGCATCCAGGCAGCAGCACTACAAAACCTTGGCCTTCTCCACATGGCACGCCGTAACTATGCCATGGCAGCTGAATACTTCCAAAAAAGGCACAGCTTTGCCTATGAAGACGCGTCACACCAAGAAGCTATTACCTGGTTTGCTGCAAAAGCTCTTTACCAAAGCTATCGCCCTGCAGAGGCAGTCGCCATGGTTGAGGAGGCTCTAGCCCTGCAAATTGCTAACCGAAATGCATTCTTAGAACGTCAGGCCTTCTACGCTTGGAACGCGGGCCAGTATCAAAAATCAGCTAAACTCTATGAAAGCCTCATTCCGACGCTTGGTAAAAACGCCTCCAGCGGCATTCATCTTAGCTATGGCTACGCTCTCATGAAGTCGAATCAACCCGACAAGGCTGAATCATCACTCCTTAAGGCGGTAGACCTCGCGAAAAAGGAAGATAAAAAGACGATCGATGGCATTAACCGTTTCCCGCAGAAAATAGAATTTACGGCCAGAGGTCTACTCGCTAGACTTCCATTGTCCAAAGATAAAAACATAAAATATCTGACCGCACGCCTTGCGTTGTTTGACAACATGACTGGAAGTGCTAAGGACTACTATCAAGATGCCGCAACTCTGAAGTCTCAACACGTCAAAGAACAATTTGACCTAGCCCTTGCCAAATCAGACGAACCGTCACAGGCCGGCCAGGCTCCAAAGGAGCTGGAGAAAGCCTTAAAGCTTGCAAAGGATTTTGGCGATGACCATGGCTTTTTGAACCAGACCATCTTTACGACACTCAAAAATGCGATGATTCTTGGCCGCAAAACTCCAGCCCTTGCCAGCAAGTCTATCAATGCTCTCGTTGCTGAGATCACTAAAGACGCGTCTAAAGAGTTCTCCGACGAGAAGACTCCGTCCAATCAGCTGCGAAAGCAGTGGGCTGAACTAGAACTCGTCAGCCTAGCCTACCGACTTGGCCAGGGACAGGACTTTGCAAAGCGCTTTGCTGAGGAGTCCGACAAGCTCTTAAGCGGCCCCAACATGACCGAGCTAGCAAAGGATCGCCAGGATCTCACAGCTTCTGTGAAGCAATACAGGGACAAGATGGCGAAGTTTCTCTAATTAGGAGGTGCATGTGAAATTAAGAATTATCGGCACATTGATCGTCAGCGTTTTAGCAGTATTGACTGCCTGCAAACCTCGATCTAACTCGTCCACTAAGGCGATTGTCACTAAAGACCGACAAAACGCAGTGGCGTTTCTTCCTATGCGCCAATACTCAACGAGCAGCATGCTCGAGATCAGAGCCGTAAGTTGCGGTCAGGACCCGAGTTTGTCGTCAGGAAAGCCTGAGATTTTGATGAATATTCTTGAAAGTGGTGTGCGTATAGATCCTGCAGCACTTTATTACCGCGGCACGATCCTAGTCACAGCTAATGACTCACTGATTAACATTCAGGGTTTCGCTATTTCGCACAACTGCCGCGTACAGCTATCGGTGCCTGCGATCGGGGCTACCGGATTTTATGCATTGTTTGCGGACAAGACACCTGAGCTGGAACCCGTAAGACAGACGCTTTGGCTGGCACTGCGAGGGCCTTATCGGGGCAACGGCGCAAGTGCTCCGACGCTGGATGCTTTCATAGCAGAAGTTCTACAAGCTACAAGAACGACAGCCAAAGCCGCCAAAGCAAATGAACTCCTCGATGAGCGCTATAACCCGTGCGTACCCAAATCGGAAAACTCCGCGTTCGATAAACTTAAATACTACAGTTGCTTGGTCGAGTCTGGTTCTCCCGCGGCTAACTATCTCAGCAAGACCGATAACCTCCCGGAGATCCGAGAAAAACTCAATAAACTTGCTAACGAGTTCGCCAACAAGCAAGTTTCGGAAGCGCAGATTGATCAGGTGGTAGATTTATTCGGCATGAATTTTGTCATGGGTGGTAGCATGGCTATTCGCAAGACTGGAGCCGTGGCTCGGCTTGCATCCCTTGGGCTTGACCAGG
>JBEIGW010000163.1:0-6726 GCA_040381655.1 Deltaproteobacteria bacterium | reverse complement strand
GGATTTATTCCACAAATAACAGTCTTAGGAATTCCGTCAGCGTAGTAGCTTCGATTAAACTCAAGAATATGTTCCCATTTCTCAAGAAACTCATTGAGCGTAGCAATACTCGTTGAGTTAAGTTTAGCTTCAATCCCGTCAGGCCCGAAATAAGATTTGCGAAGGTCACAAATTAAATTTTCTACGTTCACGTCAAACCTCTTTTCTTGGGATTTTTTGTAAGTCATCCAAAGTGAAGGCCCTGGCAATCAAGATCAAAACAACAACACTCCGCGAGACCACTTTGGAATTGTTGTCAGCCTATAGGTTGCGGCTTTGGATTCTTCCAAAGAATAGTGCCACCGTCAGAAATGACGTTCGCAACCCATTCCTCAGCCGAAACCATATCCTTCGCTATGAGTTCCGAATAGAAAGGATCGGGTCCAAACTTTATCCGAAACCTGCTGTTAAATTCGTCAAAATCTGATTTGCTAATGCTAATACCACCAGTGCGCCCACCGCCATCAAGACGATAAAACTCATACTCCTCGCCAACGGTCTTGCGAAAAACAGAAATCTTGGCTTTCGACGCTAGTGTGAACCTAGCAAGATTCCCTTTAAATTTTTGGGCTGTCAGAAGCGGTAGTGTATACTTGAAAATCTCAATACTGTCAGTTTTGTCAGTTCGATCATAATGGCCATCTCGATAGAGAAGGACCAGTTCATCAATTTGACTCAAGTCTCGAATCTCCCTTAAGTCATTCGGTACTGGTCTTCGATTGCTTCTACTATCGACCCCACGATTCAATTGAGCCGAGGCAATCACAATTAGATTTAAGTCCACAGCCAACTTTTTCAACTGAACGAGAATATCTTGAACCTGAGCAAGGCGACTCGGATAGCGCCCCTCAGTTCTGACCAATTGAAAGTAGTCGACGAGAACGTATTTTATTTGGTGTTTTTCGTTAATTGCTTTTTCGACCCGCCGACGTATATCCTCAACAGAAAGTACACTGTCATCAATGAGCACATCACTCTTACTGATTGCTTCAATTTTGGCTATTTCCTCGGTTGTGAGCATTTGCTTTTGGTGAAAAGGGATTTTCGAAACCTGACCTGTCCGCTGTCCTAAACTAACCCAACGTTCGACGAGACTCTTCTTACTTTGCTCTAAAGAAAAGAAAGCAACACTATGCCCCTGTGCAATTCCATAAGTATCGAGTAAATTTAAAAGAAAAGAAGATTTACCCTGTCCAGGCCGCGCAGCCACTACTACTAAGCTCTTACTTGGAGTACCCATAAAAATCGAACCCATAGAATCAGTCTGTGTAAATGTTATTGATGAGTCAGGAGTAAAAGCTGTGAGTCCTAAAGCATTGTTGACCCTAAAGAAGCTAATCGCTGGAATTACCCCTGCAAACTTCAAGAAATCTCTACGCTTCATTCTGCCCCGTCCAAGATGGCTGGTAATAGCAGAACTAAAGTCCGTTTTCAATTACCTATAGTCATATTTGTACTATTTATACACACTTTTAGCATATCATAGGCACAGACGAATAGAGGGCACATGGCGAAGAAGAAAAGCAGCAGCGCAGCACCTGAATACAATCTTGGCGAACGTCTTCGCTATCTTCGAGAGACTAGAGGCTTAACTCAGAAGCAGCTAGCTGAACTTGCAAAAGTCTCACAGGCGACAATTGCCCATATCGAAAAGTCCACCAAAGACCCAAGTGTCGAAACTCTCAGAAAAATTTCAGGAGCACTCGATATTCATGTCGCAACACTGTTCTCCACGGAAGATGTGTATGTTCTGGATATGAAAAGGCTTCGTCGAAAGTACAATTCTGCCGATAAATTAACGCCGCACCTTTACATGGCTATCGGCAGAATAATTCAATACGCAAAGGACATTAAATTTTTATGAAAATCGCAGTTGATTGGTTTTTCGCTGACACTTTCAAGAACTGTCTTGAAATGCAGAGTTCACTTCAGCATCTTCCAAAACGGGAAGATAAGAACCACTATGGACTTTACATCTGGTTTGACACCGAATCAAAGTGTCCACTCTACGTCGGCGGCACGAGCCGTCCCTTCGCGCAGCGTTTTGCAGAACATTGGACTCAACATCTCGATGGTCGTTATTCAATTCATTACAGGCCCAAGGAGCTGACAATGAAGGATGCGATCATCAGACACCTAACTTCAGAAAACTCTATTGAGAAAGCTGAGGAACTCGGTATTTTCGGGCGTGCACTGCCGAAAGATGACCTTAACGGTCGTTTCCAAAAGGACGCAATTTTGAAGCGGTATGAAGCTCTGGAAGCTATGTCTTTCGCCTGCGGACTTATTGAGCTGTCTCCTGATGTGGACTACCGCTTGGCTGAAGGTGCCTTAAATTTAGCCGCGAAAAGGTCGTATCTAAACCCAGGATTAAAAGAAACGCCGCGCCTCAATGGCTGGGCAGATTTCTGCGGACGCATGGCAAAGGTTCCTCCAGATGGATTTAACTTAATCCACCAGGGAACCGCTGTGCAAACAATCCAAGAAGTCTTAAACCTACCGAGTTGAATGAACCTTATTCTGGAGCAAAGGGAGCAGATTCAGGCTTTCCTGCTCCACTGGGCGACATCTGCTCCACCAAGCTTCAACTGGCTTGCAAATCCCTAATATGATTGTTATTCCAGTGCCAGTGCTGAGGTAACCAGGTTCGATACAGAGCCGCTTGAGGACGCCAAGCACTTCCTAACCGTGTTTTCGAAATTTAGCAGCTCGCTTTTCAATTTTAAGAAGTTCAGTAGATTTTTCGAATTTGGCATTCGGGTATAAAAAAATCATCGGATGAACATCGAGTGCCGCAGCAAAAACTTCGGCATAGTGCCGACTCATCTCGATACGATCATTTTCAATCGCACTTAAGTTGTTATTACGAATGCCGGTGATTTTTTCCATTTCTTTAAGCGTAAGCCCTTCGCGTTTTCGAAGTGCTCTTAACATTTCACCAGGTGTCGCTCCCTGTGGGACCAATTCATCTAAAACATCCATTATTCTTTTGCCCATAAAAACTCCCTATTTTTTATAATCATGACCTGCGGTCACTCGCACTACTTGCACCACAACCCGACCCTTCTCAACGCGATAAATAACCCTACCTGATTAAGAAAATGAGATCGCTCTATGCCCTTTCCACTCCCCATCCAATTCATGGTCACGCCAATCTGCCTTATGCTGCGTAAATTCTAAGCCCATGTCTTCGATATCTGCGATCCATTTCTTCATGCCGCCCCGGCCCTTAAACTATAGTTATGTATACTATATTTTTGTATAGGTAAACACTAATTATATAATAAGGCTTGTCCGATAAATCCATAAAAACAGGAGGCACTAGCATGGGGTATTATGTACGCGAGCTGAGGAATAAATTAAATGCTTCCAAGTTGAACTTGAGGCGTATTTTAATAAGTGCGGTTGCTTAGCTAAACAATCAGATCCCAATACTCCGCACCAACTCGTGCTCGCTAAAAACAGACTAAAAATGGAGCGCTTCAAGTGGATCTACTTATAAACTAATCAGGTATGCGCCTACAACCTGGTATTAACGGCAAAATGATTCTTTGGGTCTATCAAACAAAATTGTCATCGCTGTCACCAAAATTAAGATGGAAACTCATACCGATAATTCTACCCGAACAAGAGCAGGCGCTCGAAATTATTCATTTGCGAAACTGCACGACCAGGGGACGCCACAGTTAGGATATGCGGATCTGCTGACATCGAACACTTGCTAGCGCCACAATCAGGATGCACGCTTTTTTGATTTGATTGTTAGCTCAAGACCAGCAGTAGTCCCGCGATTCTTTGCTGATGTTTGGCGGGTACGCCCAGCCAAGATTTCCTTTTAAAACCTAATCCCACATCGGAATCCTAGATTTTGTGTTTCAACGGTCAAAAAACTAACAACTCGCGCAAAAACTCTTGAAATAACTGTTGAATTTGTGTTTTTCGAGGAATATTTTGTATTCAATAAACAAAATTAAGGAGTCTCTTATGCTGACTTTGCCAAGCCTCACGATGGGTGAGTACTCGCTCGTGTTCAATATGCTCTCGTTCTCCGTCGCCGCTATGTTCGGGTCTTTCGCGTTTTTTGTTATGGCTCAAAAGATGGTCGGCGCTAGCTACCGCATGTCCCTGATGGTTTCTTCGTTAGTCGTTTTGATTGCGGGCTACCATTACTTTCGAATCATGGGAAGCTGGGAAGCCGCTTACACATTGGTCGACGGCGTTTACCAGCCGAGTGGTAAGCCCTTCAACGACGCCTACCGATATGTCGACTGGCTTCTGACCGTACCCTTGCTGCTAGTGGAATTGGTTTTGGTGCTTAATCTTGCAAAAGGTAAAACCGGCCCAATGATCCGCAATCTGACGATCGCAGCCGTCCTGATGATTGCGTTGGGATATCCCGGTGAAATTTCGCGCGACTTAGGGACTCGAAACCTTTGGGGTGTTTTGTCGACCATTCCCTTTATCTATATTTTGTGGGTCCTGTGGGTTTCTTTGGGCGAACAGTTGAAAACATCCAGCCCCCAGGTTCGCACCCTGTTCTCAAACACTCGCTACCTTCTGCTAGCCACTTGGGGTTTTTACCCGATCGCCTACGCACTAGGTACCTGGTTGCCGATGGATAGCTCGAGCGCCGCAGTCAGCGTGCAAGTGGGCTACACCATCGCGGACGTCACCGCCAAAGCTTTGTACGGAGTCATGATTTTCGTCATCGCTTATACAAAGTCAAAAGAGGACGGATCTTTGCCCGCCTTGATCGAAGCGAAGCATATCAACGCCTAGTGTGCGAAAAATGACGGCCCCTCATCAGGCCACCTGGGCCGCTGTTTCTGCAGCGGCCCTTGTTATCGCGACGGTCGCGGCAACGAGTGCGTTTTTTCCTGAACTCAACGTAAATTTGGTGATTTTCTTGGTCGGCTTAGTCTTTGTGGGCATTCCCCACGGAGCTCTGGATATATTTTTACTTTTAAAAACCCTGGGCCGTGGCTCGAAGTTGTTTTACGGGATTGCGCTTTATCTCGCCTTAGCTGCACCCATGTTTTTTCTATGGCCGATATTTCCAACCGCTTGTTTTCTGTTTTTTATCGTCTACTCATTGTTTCATTTCGCGGACAGCGATGCCCAGGGCAAAGAGTCCGGACGACTTCTGGATCTCGCCGCAAGAATTCCCCTGCCCTTTTGCGTCCCCTATGTCTTTCATAAAGAAGAAACGCTTCGCCTTATCCAGTGGATTCACTCGGGCATTGATCTCACTGCTGCAGAGCCATTGATCTTGGCGGGCTTCTACATGGGTGCTGGTCTGGTGGCGGTGAACACCTTCCAAAGTGGACGCAAATTTGTTTTGAATTTTCCAAATCAAAGTATGAATTTCTTAGAGCCCTTGATTCTATTTCTACTTTTTGCGGTCATGCCCCCGCTCTATTCGCTCGCTACCTATTTTTGCTTTGTTCACTCTGTAAAACACTTGGTCAATATTTTTGCGAACGTGGAAATCCGGCGGCTTAGCACAGTCCTACCCTTTTGGCTGGTGCCCTTAGTCGGACTGCCGATATTAATCTTTGCTTATTCCAACGATGTCGTGCGCCTTGAGCAGGGCTTATTTCAATACAGCATCATTTTGCTATCGGCGATTGCTCTGCCCCACGCGATATTGATTCGCTACGTGAAATCGATTCGAATGATCGCTTAACGGGCCATTGGCAGTCCGACCCTAGATCTTTGTAACGACCCGGGGATTGGATTTGGATTCTGGTGATACATTCATGCCATCCCCAATAAGGCGCGATCTGTTTTTGCTCGGCCCAAACCAAAGATACAACAGTCATCACTGATCCTTCGGTTTTAGGCTGGCCTAGGTATTCGAACGTACTTAAATCCATGGACTTCTGATACTCGCGAAAATGCGCTTCGATGCTCTCTTTTACCAGCAAATCGATTTCGCTGAAGTCGGCGAACGCCGGGGTTGAAACGGCAAGACTCAGCCAAAGGATCAGGAGTTTGGTTTTCATGGCGCGAAATTAAGCGACCGCTCACACTATGGCAAGATTCTTTCGCGCTCCAGCGGTGTGGGGATACGGCAAGTGTCGCGTCGCCCGAAGACTCGGTAGCGAATGCGAGCCACAAAGCGATACACCAAGTCCCGCAAAGGTTTCGGCACGATCAGAAAGACCGAGAGCAAAGCCCAAACCCCGCCGATGTCCTTTAGGCTAAGTAGGATGGCGGTCGAGCGGTCGTGGATCTGACCACCACGCAAATAAAGAACTGTGTCAGGATCGTTTCCCGCTGAAGCCGGATTGGGCAGTAGGCGCTTCGCCGTTTCCCCTTGAAGGGACGCGAACTTCAAGACGCCCTTTTTGTCCCAGCGGACCATCTGGTCGACGGAGGAATTGCACAGCGAGCAATAGCCGTCGAAAAATAAGATTTTATCCATCTGAAGCTCCTGGCTTAGTGTACACCGAAAAGTGGGCGAGTGTTTTGATTTTATGGACAACGCCGTTCGATTGGAACTAAAACCAAAAGTGGTGACTTCAAGGTCATAGATTGAGATGACAGTTTGGCTTCTTGCCAGTCCGGTCAATAGGCCGCTATAAAATAGCCTCCTAACTTGAAGGAGATTTCCATGTTGCAACCCGCGCATTCTCTGTTGGTACAAAAGACTGATGTTATGAAAATTGTGACCGACTACTTAAG
>JBEIGW010000162.1:0-6729 GCA_040381655.1 Deltaproteobacteria bacterium | reverse complement strand
GATCGTATCGATTGCTGTCCAGGTTGCAGGATTACTGATGATGGCTAATGCTCTGCATACGAACGAGGGCGACCACATCAGAATGTTTATTGGCCAATGTCTTTATTGGATGGGCGGAATGACGTCATCAAGCCCCACCCAAGAGATCCTAGCGCACGGCGTCCCCGTTGAGAGACACAACAGGTTCTTCAGTCGACGCGCCATGCTGATGACTATTCTCACTCTACTTTGTAATTTTGCTTCGGCGAAAATCTTAGCTGCCGGACTCACGTCCCTGCTTATGGCGAAACTTTTACTCGTAGCCGCTTTTGCAC
Organism: Deltaproteobacteria bacterium; assembly: GCA_040381655.1. Taxonomy (GTDB): domain Bacteria; phylum Bdellovibrionota_B; class Oligoflexia; order Oligoflexales; family RGVZ01; genus CAMDKS01. The sequence continues at coordinate 6,415 of JBEIGW010000162.1, read as the reverse complement.
GAGGCGTGTCACTTTTACTAGTTATGGCATGCGCTGAGAAACCAGAGCCTGCCACGACGCAGGGACAGCCCGACGCAGAGGACACTGTATTCATTTCAATACTGCAGCTCAGCCTGGTCATGATGCTATTTAGGGCGGCTGTAAACGTCTCGTCTCCGTTTTTTACAGCTTATATGCTGCAAGACATCAAACTAGACTTTGCTATGTACTCCATGCTGACGGCGATTCCACTGATTACGAAAACATTCTGTCTCACGAACTGGGCAAGGTTACTTGACGACAACAGGAAGTTTGAAGGACTTGCTATCGCCACAGTCGCAATTGGCGCAGTTCCAATCATGTGGGCTTTCTGGTCATCTCCTGAATGGCTCAGTTTTCTTCAAGTCATTTCTGGACTAAGCTGGGCGGGCTTTGACCTCATCAGTATTCTGCTGGTACAGAACATGTATCCAAGAAGCATCACTCAAAAACTTGGTCTCTACATGGCCCTAAGCAGCATTGGTAGTGTCTTCGGCGGGGTCATGGGCGGAATGATTCTTCGCTACACGGGTGATTATCACATATTGTTTGCTGTCTCAGGAGTGCTGCGGCTTGCAACGGGATTTGCGTTCCTTTGGTATCTACGCCGACATCACCTCTTTAGATTCCACGAGCTAAAATTAAAGTCGGGAATCGCTACTTTGATGACGGTTAGGCCAACGATCGAAGCGGCTGCAAAAATCCTGCCGCTAACCGTTAGACGAGACGGCAAATCAAAGCCTGCGGCTTAGAAAATAACCGGCACTGGGGCCGGTTCATCCAAGGTCAGCTATACTAAAACAACTTCTTCTTGAGCGAATCAAAGAAGCCTTCAGGCTTACTTGATTTAAGAAGGATCTCAAGCTCTCCGCTATCGAAATACATTCCGTTGCATCCGCCGCATTTGTCGACGCGGATATCGGCCATCTGTACCTCGCTCATCTGCTCACCGCACTTGGGACAACGCATCCAGTGCTGAGACTTGCGTTGGGAGACTTCGAGCTCCTTGCGCTCCGCATCGAGGCGAGAACGATTTTTTTCAATTAATTCTTTGTTCATTTTGTAGAAGTATTCTTCTTCTGGGCTTCGCGACTTTGACATAGTGACCTCACTGGAATTTTTGATGCCTCCTACCACGATAGGGTATTAGAAACTGTGATTCAACCCACCCCACCCTGCCACACGAAAACCCACTGTTCTGACAAGAATTGCGGCAAGATTCTTAGACAATGTCAAAAGAGTGGACACCCTCGCCAGATCTCAAATTTTGGGAAGTCTCTGAAGATACCGGGATTTTTCAAGCCGCCTAACTAGGCATAATTTTTGCATTATTTAGATTTATACATCTTCTATTAGGATACCGCATGACAAAGGTTCCTAGACGTTGCTCGAACTCCGGCCGCTTTCTCATGAGAGTGGTCGCAGCAGCATTGCTATGCATGGCCTGCACACGATCCCCCGGTCAGTTGATCATGCCCCAGCCAAACACGGGTTCTAAACTGTCGCAGGTCACTCTGACACCACCCACTCCACTTCAAAATAAAATTCAATCTGGACTGGTGGATGCGGTGGCCCTAGAAATCATTCCAGGCAAATGCCTCGACGGCAGCGTCGGCACAAAGCTCGATAAAACGGTGACTCGAATTTCTGCACAGACCTTGATCAGAGATATTAAGCTCAAATCGCGCTGCGAGTATAAGTTAATCGTAGAGATAGGAAAGCTTGATCCGATCTCAAAATCTCTCGGTAAGATATATCTGAGCAACATCGAAAGTCCCACGACACTCGCAGCGGAAGACGTCGACGGTGACACCGTCAACACAAGGGCAAAATTATTTATTACAGCCGAGGGCAAAAGTATATTTAATGATGGCCCTTCGGATGCCATAACGACACCTGATCAAACGCCACCTCAACAGCCAGCGCCGCAGCAGCAAACTCCTCAGCAGCCCGGAAATCAACAACAACTACCACCACAAGTTATGCCGCAAGATCAGCCTCTTGGACCACAGGCTCCCGGACCAAGTATATCGAGTGAAGGGTCGATAACGGTGGACTTCGTGAGATTTGCATTACCTTCCGGCTACAAGGTTATGCAGACGGCTAAAGACGGTGACGTAATCATGCTCGGCGCCGCTAAAGAAGCTACTAAACTGACGATATTCAGTCGCAGATCAAATTGCTCACTCAAGAACTTTGTTTCATCAGGGGCTCAAACAAGTGTCACCGAAGCACCACTTCAGTCGTCTTCGGGAATCGCTTGGCAAACAATGGTGACCAAGTTCATCTCACGATACACGAGCAAAACAGTTTATTCGGGCCTTTTTTTATTTAGCAAAGACGGCGGAGCGCGATGCATTTTTGGATATGTGACAGCCGACGCATCTGAAACCGCCCAGTCCGAGATGAAGTCTATCTTGTCAACAACGACACTCAGTCAATAGGACCAAACGGCGAATGATGACCATGTCTCGAAAATGTCTGTTAAGCCTCATGCTAGCCAGCGTGCCGTTGGTTAGTTGCGGTCCAGATGATCAAGTCAACCCGTTAAAAAGCCTAACTGACGGCTCGTTCAGAGGAAAGAAATATTACCTCGGCTGGGGCGTCGCCGACAGCGGTGATCCCAGCATGATGCATAACGAGGTGCGTTACGATGTTCTTCATACAAGTGATATTTTCACAAAAGACCTTGGAGGTTCATACTCGGCTACCACACTTTTTGCAGGAGAAGCCAGAGGCTCCGCCGTGAAAGCAAAGTGGCAAGAGTACAAGAGTTCTATGTCAAAAGATGATATGTTCATTCAATACAGTAGCGGCCACGGTTTAAGCTCAGGACTGGCAATTGGTGTTAGCTGGAATGAAATGTCGCGTAACATCGTCGATCTGCCATCAAAGGAGACCATCGTATTTACCATGGCGTGCTACTCTGGAAATTTCGTCAATTCAATGAACGCTCTAAAGTCATCATGGCAAAATCGCGTCAATGAGGGCAGAACTTTATTTGTTATGGCCAGTAGCCGCGCCAGTGAAACGTCCAGCACTGGACCTGGCGTTGATAAGTCTCAACCAGGTCCTAATGGCAGTGCGGGAAGTGCCTATGGTCACGCTCTCTGGAAGGCCCTGTCAGGTATGGCTGATGGCTCCGTGGACGGCATCGTCGATGGTTATCTATCTTTAGAAGAGATCTCCGCCTACACAGTCCGAAGGACCAAAGAGCTAGGTGGACACACTCCTCAAATCACTGGTTCCTACTACCCAGGCCTCATTATGAATCGTGTACCAAAACCAAACGCGTCGAACTAACCGTTCAGCATGCGGTTATAGACTAGCGAATCATATTCGCATGAGAAATTGCAGATCTCCACCGCCCCACGGCCGAAATGGAGACTTTTTAGGATACGGATAATCACGCACCACTTGATCAACATCCCACGTCGTATTGATACCAAGTCTTGCGTTCTGATTAAGAGCCAAATCAAACATCAACTGGTACTTGATTTCAAACGTCTTCCATTCAGTCGCATCCTCACGAATCAGCACATCGTTTAGATAGGCTCCATGCTGAATTGCCAGAACGTCATTAATCTGCCCGTAACGGGTGGCTATTAAACTCCACTCTTGCCGGTAGACTTTTTCTGGAGATTTTGACTCGCGCCACATCGGTGTCTCCTCAGTGACAGCTCCATTATGATAGTGAACTCGTCTTAAAACATGCTGTAGTGCGCCTCTATAGTTGATTTTGTCATTGACTTGATGATTCAGACCTAGTTCAGCAGTTGATGCGCGTCGATGCATCCGCTTTGAAGCTTTGGGAACAACCAAAGAGACTTTTTGCTCCATTTTCTCTTCCTGGTCCGTCTTAACAAAAATTGACTGCTCCGTATTGAGAGGCCAATTTACATTTAGACTCCCAGACTTGCGCCAGTATTCATACTCAAACCCCGCGGCTGGATAATGCCAGTCAAGCGGCGAGTCATTCTCAAACTCTAGGTTTAATGTTGGCCCGAGATCAGACTGAGCAAGTTTGATCTGAGCGCCCGTGGTCTGAGAATCTTTTAAACGATAAGCAGCAACATCAGATTTTTTTGATTTATAGTAGTTGTCGACATTCCAGTAGTAGAGCTCCACAAGAGAATCATCACTTTCATAGAGGGCTAACGCAACGCCCATATCACCAAATTCTTTAAACGTGTCGCCATCACCTAGCATTGAGACACGCATCTTCGGTAAAAAGCCGTAGCCCAAACGAAGCTCTCTATCGATCACTTGCTCCACAAGATCCTCGTGACGAGTCTGCACAAAACTTGCTGTAAACTTTGCGCGCGGATGGGGCGCTATTTTAATGTCTTCATCGTAGCGAAATCTCGAGACGTTGAGACTGCCGGCGCTATTTCGGTACCCGAACTGCGATCTCTGCCAAATGTCATCCCATACGGCCGGGTATCGATAGGAGTTGAGATCGTTATAAGTCTCCGTATTGCTGCGTTCCTCCGGATCGATCCGGTCAGCGTCATGGTGATCAAAGCGTGCGAAAGCCGGGCGAGCTGGCGCTAAAAAGATGAGGAATATCAGTGTTTTATAAATTCTATTGTCATTATTAAAATCCATACTTATTTCCATAATTTTATTGACTTTTTATTAAAACACTATATAAACCCACTTCGCATCTAAATTACCATTTTTGAGGTCTCTTATGCCCAAAATCTCTGTGCGCTCTGTTAGCATCTTCGGTCTACTTGCCCTCGCTCTTCTCCCCCTCTCCTCCTGCGGAAACTCCTCACAGACTAGATCCATCAGAACATCAGCAATCAACTTAAATGATACCCAAGACCATAGCGTACTGGACTACCAGCTTGGCGCAACTTGGGATAAGACTCAAGTCACTCCGGAATTGCTCAGCAAATCTAATCCGTCACTTCAAAGGGCCGCTAAAGCCACGGCCAAGGTTACGGTGATGTTTTCCCCTGCAACGGGATTTGTTATTGGAGTAAAAAACGGCCAAGTTTTGATGGCCACAAATCACCATGTCATTGAAGATCAAGCTTTTTGCGATGAAACGAAAGTATCGTTTGAGATCCTTAAAATCAGGGGCCTTTCTTGCGATAAAGTTATTGCGACCGATACGACTCTGGACCTGACATTGTTCACAGTAAAAGGCCTTAATTCAGCCGACAAAGCGAAGCTTCTTGACGTTGCACTGCCCATATCAAAAGTGAACCCGAAAAAGGGTCAAAATCTTTTGACCGTTGGTTACGGGTTTGCCGGCAACGACGATAGTCGGCTTATGGTCGACCAGGGCATTGACTGCAAGACCTACTCAAAAGACGGCGACGTGAGGCTTTTAGCTGACCCAGATACGGTCAATCCTGGCCCCTACAAGACTTGGGTTTTTGCCACGGGCTGTGATGTATCCCACGGCGATTCGGGATCGGCATTGGTTGATCGTACCACCGGTGAGGTGGTGGGACTGCTATCGACCGGTAAAATTCCAAAAATTGAATCAGCCAGATCACCCGAATACTTGAAGACGATGTTTGATACTAACAGTGACAGTATCTGGAGTGAGCTGACCTACGTCGTCCCATTTGCAAAAATTGTGGAATCACACGGCGATGCTCTGTCAGAGAACACCAGCGTACATCCCAAATGACATTTGTTGACCGATGGTTTCACCGTAACTTTTGTAGTCTGCTCGGTAACCGAGAGTCAGCTGGACCCACGGCTGATACGCGTTGAACGCAAATCTGATCCAAGAACTCCTATATGAATCCTTGGTCCCATTATCAAGCATGGTTTGTGTGATGCCAGAACCATACGACATATCGACAAAGTGCAAGGGAACGGGCAACTCAACCTCCCACTTGCGCTTGGTGAATGTCTGCTCAGAATTGGCCTTAGTTCGCTTGACGATTTCTTGGGTCATCTCGATATGCGGGCGAAACATTCCTAGATAATTAAAAGCATTAATGGGAGCCAGGTTTGTTCTCAAACCAGAAATATTGTAATCCATACCAATCGAATGGGCCCTTGCGCTAAATCCATCATGTGGCCGTTCCTCGACTCCGTCAGAGCGAGCAAGATCTGCCGTCTGAACACTACCTTTGAATATCCCTAAATTGATATCGTAGTTAATACTTCCCGTGGTGTAGATCTGCTTATCGTCACCATCAAGTTTAATGTCTACTTTACCTGCCGATACCCCAGCAGCGAGATGGCCTAGAATCGGATTAATACCCCTACGCCACCCAAGTCTTGCTCCGCTCCACGACACTGCCTCAGCACCGAGTGACGCGTACTTCAGAGACTCTTCATCTCGGGATTTCATATATCCGGCTAGTTCAATCGTGCTAGTTCTAACGGTGAGGGACGGAATATGCTTAATGTTCACAAACTCATG
>JBEIGW010000161.1:0-6730 GCA_040381655.1 Deltaproteobacteria bacterium | reverse complement strand
TTTGAAACCTTACGAGATGTGGTAAAGTTTTATAATGATGGTGGCGGGCGTTCGAAAAACGGTATTTCGGGAAAAGAGACGCACTGGCACGTCAGACCCATTGGTTTAACCGCTGACGAGCAGCAAGAGTTAGTTGATTTTCTGGGGGCTCTCACTGATGACAGTTGGCGTGTTGAAATACCACAGTCCCTACCATCTGGTCTAAAAACAGTTAACGTTAATTAGTCACTTATCGAAAGATACAAGGACGTCAAATCAATGAAACAGCTCATTTTATTGACCATCTCTCTTCTACTCAACCTTCACGCACAAGCAGCTGAGCTAAATGTAAAGCCTGGCGAGAAGATTCAAGACGCTATAAACCGCGCAAGTCCTGGCGATACAATTCTCATCCCGCCGGCCGTCTATCATGAAAATCTCATCATCGATAAACCAAACATCACGCTAAGAGGCTACATTAACGCGGGTGAATGGCCTGTACTGGACGGTAAAAACAAACTGAACGATGGAATTATCGCATCAGGATCAGGTTTTACAGTCGAGTGGCTTCACATCAAAAACTACAAAGCCAACGGCGTCACGACACAAGCGGCCGATAACGTAACTATTCGGCATTTGATTGTCGAAAAAACAGGAATTTACGGCATCTATCCAACCCTTGGTCGCAATATTGTTGTCGAAGACAGCGTGACCTTTGGAATTGCTGACGCAGGAATTTATATCGGCATGTGTCAGCACACGGATGTTCGGCGAAATGAGGCATACGATAATGTGGCTGGCATTGAGTCAGAAAACTCTCACGACGTGCTCATTGAAAATAACTATGTCTACAGAAACACCAGCGGCATCCTCGTGTTTACTCTTCCAGAGCTGCCCAAGAAATCTAGCGGTAACATCATTGTTAGAAATAACCTGATCTCGGGCAATAACATCATGAACTTCGGAGCAAAAGGTTCCATTGTAGCAAGTGTACCGCCTGGTTCTGGTGTCATCGTACTTGCTGCAGACGACGTCATATTTGAAAATAATATTATTCGCGATAATAGTCTTGCAGGACTGATCATCGCCCACCACGGTGCCATACCTCACATGGCTAAAGACCCACAAGTTGAGCCTAATCCAGACCGCGTAAAAGTGCTTAAAAATCTTTTCTACCGCAACGGCACGAAGTCATTCGCTGACTTGGTTATCTGGACGCGTTATCTGATCAAGCAGGTTATCAGCACCGGGATCCCAGAGGGGGCCGATGAAGGCATCATACCTCGCGGCGGTGACGTCGTCGGCACCAAGGAGGGCAAAGATCTTTGCATATACCAGCCGGAAAGTCTCAAGCTTCGCGATACCGAGCACTTTGGAAAATGCTCTGATGCCACTCAGTCAGACCCACCTAAAACAATGCTCGTCGAGGCGAGCAAACTCCCGGAAGTCTCCGTCAAAAACCTTGGCGAGCAAACATACGCCGCTATTTGTGCAGGGTGTCATGCCGTGAATTACCAACTGATTGGCCCGCCCGTTAAAGAAATTCAAGCTAAGTACAAAGATAATCCAGAGGGCATTGCGAGCTTCGCCAAAGCGCCAGTAAAAGTCCGAAGTGGCTTTCCCCAAATGCCGCCTCAAGCGTATCTGGGTGATGAAAAACTAAGAGCGGTGGCTGAATATATATTGAATCTAAAATAGGTATTAATCTTCAGATTTAGATTTTGCACCCTCACCGGCGGCCGGATCTGATGGGCGCGGTTTGGATGTAATATCTCTTTTATCTTTATCCAATGGCGCAGGACCTAGGTCGTCACTACCACGCGATGCAACGACACAGTCCAACGTTAATTCCTCGTGATCCGTGGTTACTTGGGGTTGTGAAAGCTGCTGAGACGAACTAAAACCTGCCGGGCGAGATTCTCCCTGATCAGGCTGCTTTTTCTTGTATGCCTTTTTATTTGACCACTTGCGAAGAAATATAACTCCATCATCCGCTAGCCCCGTAGTGACCATCGCAGGAATAAACAACGTGCGTGGTAGGGTATGAGACTTTTTTGATTTCTTATCGTCCTTTTTCTCTTTCTCCACCTCAGAAAAAGCACAGTATCCCGACTGCTCAAGCTGGGTATAAAGCAGATCTTTATCGCGTCCTATTTTGTAATCCAGAGAGGGGAACCGATCATCTAATTCAAACTGGACACCTAACTCTTTTGAACTGACATTGTGATATGTGGCTTTACCGCCGTCCAGTTTCACTATGATCTTCTCAGCGCCCCAAGACTCATATTCGCATCGCATAAGAGCTGGCTCTTTAACGGCGCACCTCTGTTGATTATCAGATACTTGAACCGCTAGGATTTCGTCAGTCAATCTCGATGCGTCTTAATTGGATGAACAACATACGAGCAAGGAACACAGTACACAGAAAACTGTCCATCTAACTAGCATGAACGCCCCCCAAGAGTTTGCGTTAATTCTAGCAAATGACTCATAAAAGCGGAAGAACGCTAGAATATCCTCGGGTCTAAAATGCTGAACTCTCGTAACAAATAACTATTCATAGTACGGTCCGGCTAGAGCGCTAGGTGTAAAGCTCCTGCCAAACCACCCACCGTAGCTCCGTACACAACATGGGCGATTAAGTGCGTCAGGGCTACATTCATTCCAGCTATTCTAAATTGCTCGAGTGGGTGATGCTCTGCCACAAAGACCACGAGCGTCATAGATGTCACAAGTCCCTGAGCAAAGCCACAAAAAGCACCTAGCAGAATGTGGCGGCTAATACTTGCACTGGTAATATCGGGGAACATGCTCCACACAAACACGTAAACCAAAGCAAATGCCACACCACTGACTAAGTGAATCGCTAGACCCGGCTTCAGAGAATTTTCATACTTACGGGTAATCAAACTGCCTAATGCCCTCACCATGTCACCATTTGCAAAGCCCTGCCAGTGGATGATGTACAGCGTTAACGTCATCAAACTAGTAGCAGCGATCCCAACCAAGCACGTCATGATAAAATCATTCATCTCGCACCTCCTGATGGTCTTCTCTAATTGAATAGCCGACCCAAAAATAATCATTATTCATTTTCTAGCAACTGCCCAAGCAAAAACGATGCTCCCCGAGTAGTTTTGCGCCGCGAAAAAAAGCGCGATTACGTAACAAGTTAGTTATTTGCTGCGAGATGGGTTAGTTCACACTTATCGAGACGTCTCAAGACGGCTTTAGCTATGCTTAATGGTATTTTGCAAGGGAAGTAAGACTCAAGGCATGCTAGAATAATGTGCCCTGGAACTTTAGGAATACTCATGATCTTTATTTTTAGACAAAATAAAATACAGACCGTCCGTATGTTATTCATTGGTGGCGCTTTGGCCATCCTAGCTCCCAGCTCCCAAGCATCTTTAGCCCAGCAAACAGATGCGAGCAAGGGCTCTGGAATGTCCTCAAAAAGAACGGCTAGAGGCTTGCTCGGTATTTTTCTTAATGACGATTCAGCATTTATCACCGGAGCCGCAACGACGATCCCTCTCAGCGAAAAAGTCGCTTTTGACGGTGGTATCGATTACGTGAAGTGGGGCGGGGAACTATTTTCGGCGACGTTTTTCCGCATGGCAGGTGGTGCTGGGTATGCCGCTTATGCTGGCTCCGAATCGGTCATCCGACTGGGTGGTCGTGTGGGTGTAGGCCGAGTTTCGACCAGCGTAACCATTCCACCGCTTTTGGGGATCGGTAACGGCTACAAATCTTCGGACACAAAATCCGGGCTGTATGCAGAACTGAGGGCTGCTTTCGAAAAAAACTTCTCTGGTCTGACTCTAGGCGGCGAGATCCAAGTTCCCGTCTATTTTAGCGAGAGTGTGTCCGATTCCACGTCCGTATCGGCATACGGTACGCTCGGGTTTGTATTTTAAAGACTTTTGAATAGAGCCTTACTTACGGTATCCGCACCGAAGCAGTCGAGCCAGATCCCACATTGCCCGCATTATCTATCGCACAAACGCGGAATGCATAGGTTGTGCGCGCGGCAAGGCTTGCCACAGTTGCTGACAACGTGCCAGGTGTTAATTGAACCGACGTACCATCGGAGCAAGTCGCTCTCGGAGCTGAGCTACCTCGCTTATAAACCAATCGGTAGCCTGAGACGCCGTTAGTATCTGATCCAACGCCCCAAGAGACAACGGCGCTTCGCCCCTGTGCACGGCCTGAAAGCCGACCGGTGGAAGGCGCAACTGAATCCAAAATAATCGTATCCTTGAAAGAAACTGTATTGCGGTTTCCACGCCCATCTTCAAACCACGCGTTCACTACTTTCTGGCCCTCGCCCTTTGGTAGAGTGATAGCTTTCGTAGCGGCAAAGTTCTCCCAGCTGGAGCACGTCGCAGCCGTACTTACACACATTCTTACGACGCCGCTTGGATCTGTGGCTTGAATCGATAGACTTACGCCCATGGCACGCGTGAACGGAGCGTCGGCATTAATCCTGACTGTGCCCTCTGGCGGGCTCACATCGATAGGGGCCAGCGTATAGGTTGTAGTCACACCAATTGACGTCAAACCCACAGCATTCTGGGCGCAGACTCGGTAGTAATAGGTTCCAGGACTTAAGGGTCCATGGGTTCGGTAGCGGCCATAGCTGCTGTAAACCACATCCCCTTCAGCGCACGAAGCTGGCATTTTGGTGGCTGAGTAAACAAGCGTATAGGTTTTAATTTCCGTCTCACTATCGATAAAGCCGTCCCACTCCAGATCAATATGCTGCTCAATCGAAGCTTTGACTGCAGCAAGCCGTCCACCTGTTGGTGCAGATGTGTCTAAAATAATTGTCCTTTTGAGGGCTTGATCTGGTGTTGTCGTATTACCTAGTTTGTCGCGAAGCAATACATAAACCGTTTTGACACCATCGCCTGGCCTTAAATCAAACTGATGAAACTGGGAAAATGGCACAAAATTGCTACAAGACATCGTATTTGACACACACATGGCATCAATGTCACTGATGTCTGTAACATTAAAGACGAGACTGACTCTTCGCACAGACGTAAATTGATTACCACGATTTCCATTTATGGCAAAAGACCCTCTGGGCGCTTCCGTGTCGGGTGGCTGAATGACCTTTACGGTAACTTTCGCTCCGTCTCCGGTGATGGTAAGATTGGCTGAGCGTTCCGTGGTTAAAGGCTTTTCGAAATTTAGCCCAAAGTTGCCGCGGCCTGTGCCACTGCTACTTGCCACAGTGACCCAACTAGCATCGGATGCGAGCGACCACTTACAGCCCGATCCTGTATTGAGAGGCACTTCAAGAGATGGCTCCAACGTTTTGATTTCTGGCGGTAACACAAACTGACACCTCGGACCGACCGCGGCTGCCAAATCAAGACGCGGCAGCCGCATTGAAGAATAACCCGGCGGAATAATAATTTTACCAGTACCCGTAAGTCGATCCTGTAACTGATCCGGAGTCTCGCCGGAGAACGCCGACCTCAAGACGGCAATAGAGCCCGCGACATGTGGCGTTGCCTGACTCGTTCCAGACATGGTGATACCTGCCGCTGTGATCTGAACACCGGGAGCAAGCATCTTTAAGTCTGGAGAGAAACTTGAAAAGCAAGCGATTTTATCCGGGGCTGAGGTTTGTTTATCAGTACACCCGAAATCCACTGTACCAATATCGCTATCAAAGACAGCACCCACGGAAACGGCGTTTGGCGAACATGCCGGGTAATCAAGATAGATGGACCCCATGTTGCCCGCAGCTGCGGCCGTAAGCACCCCAGCATTTCTTGCTGAACCAATCGCGACCGAAAGACTACCGCCAATGCAGTCGTTAAAACCGTATCCACCAAAACTCATATTCATCGAGGCAATGTTGTATTTTGATTTATTAGCAATCACCCAATTGATCGCACCAATAATGTCAGACCCGTAGGCACCATCACCGTCAAACACATCAAGTCCGATTAATTTAGCTCCCGGAGCAACTGCTGCGACGATACCAGCCACATTAGTACCATGTAGGGTCGAATCATCTAACGTATTATCAGTTGGCGCGAAGTCCTGGACATAGGTCACGCGGCAAGTATTAGCGGGAGTATTGGGACTTGTACATGAACCGAAAGCAGTTCTCTTATAGTCAAGGCCTGTATCAAGAACCGCCACCGATGTGCCTGCGCCCAAGAACCCTTTGGACGCAGCTTCCGGCTGCTTTATAAGATTAAGATTTGCTGTTGAATTAAACTTGAATTTAACATCCTCAGAGATGCTTGCGACATTAGGGTCGTTTGCGAGAGCTACAAGATCATTCATTCCCGTTGCAAAGACTTTAAGAACGGGAAGATGACTATAGGAGTCTTCTATCTGAATTTTTCTACTCCTGGCAGCGTCAACCACTACTTGTTTGAGCGTGCGAAATTTCACTGCTCTCGCTGTGATTGCAGCCTCAGAAGAGGAGGCCTGCAAAGGCTCGCTCAAACCAAGTGTTCTCGCATCGTGCTTGACGACCACCAAGAGCCGCTGCTCTTTGCCAGACGTTAAAGCGCTAACAAGAGGCTCTGACGGGCGGTCTAGCTTGAAGTTGTTTTTGATCGACTTCGAGTCTGTCGTCCGCTGCTTGCAGCCGACAAGGCTTAAACACACACCAAAAATAAGGAGACCTAAAAAATTTTTCGAATTTTTGATCATCATGGTTTGGGTATCGGCGACTAGCCCATTAAGTTGATTTTGAACGACTTAGTAGGGACTCTTC
>JBEIGW010000160.1:0-6743 GCA_040381655.1 Deltaproteobacteria bacterium | reverse complement strand
GTGTTATCGATGAAATCGACCCTACCAAAGCGGTGTCCGTCGTCAAGCACGACTACCAACCAAAAGAAACAGCCAAGATGGATGGCTGTGTTCAATACCCCTACCCTAGAAAAAACTGGTCTTCGTTCATGGTGTTCAACTGCGCGCATCCCGCCGTACGGGCGCTCACACCTGCGGTTGCAAATGCAGCCGAGCCTGCCTACCTACATCGCTTGCATTGGCTGAATGACTCGGAAATTGGCGAGTTGGACAAAGGCTGGAACTATCTTGAAGGATGGTATGCGCCGGGGTACGGAAAGCTAAAAGCGGTGCATTACACCCTAGGTGGGCCATGGTTTGAGCACAAGGTGAACTGTGACTTTGCGGATCTGTGGCTGGAAGAGCATGCTGACTTAAAAAAGCATACTCAGAAAAGAGCCGCAGCGTAAATTGCAAAGACTAAATGTGAACAGATAGTATGCTGATTGAATGGCTCATCCCAATGCAAACCGCAGATTTATCACTGCTGCGGAAAAGCAATCTTGCTTCGATCCGCCTGAGGACAGCCATTGGAGCTATAGCAGCCGAAGAGCAAGGAGCGCAAAATCAATTCCCTGACGGTTACGCAGCACCAATGCCGCAGGTAATCGTAGTTGGAAAAATTGACAGCATCTCCGACCCTAATAGGGCTGAGCGATGGATAAACAGGCTCAAAAGCCAAAAATCCAGCGCGACGATTATCATCGACTACACCGATCATCATCTGGCTAGAAACACAGAAAACGCGCGTTTCTACAGGACTGCACTTGATCTAAGTGATCACGTTGTATGCTCATCGCGAATGCTTGCTCAAAATCTAGCATCGCACTATAAAGGGCCCACTTCGATTATTGAGGACCCCATTGAAGTACCGATCCTGGAGCCAAGAAAAAAGGGGAATACTGTACCAACGGCACTTTGGTTTGGCCACGGATCTAATCTACCCTACTTGATCGACTTCCTTTGCAACGGGTATAGCTATTCAAACCCCGCTCGCTTAATCGCGATGACAAATCTATACCCGCTTCCAGAAGAGCTAACAACAATCTTGAATAGACCCAACCTGGATAATTTAGAAATCAATGTCGTACCTTGGTCACGCGACGACATGATTCAAGCTGCGCACCTAGCTGACATGTGTTGGATTCCAGCTGGAGTGACCGACCCTCGGAAAAGTGGCGCAAGTTCGAACCGGCTACTCACAGCTCTAGCACTGGGCTTACCCACTGCAGCCGACTCACTAGATTCATACCTGCCGTTTAGTAATCTCTATTTGAATCTACGGAGCAACGAAGTTATGACTACCATGACAAATTCAGATCAAATATTTGAAAAAGTAAAGATTGCACAGAAAATAATAGCTAAAAGTTTTACGTCAGAAAAAATTCAAAATAAATGGGCAACAATGATCGTAAAGGAAACAAAACACTCGCTCCAATTTGCGACTTAATTAATTTAAGTTATGTTTGAAAAAGAAATTAACTAACCTGCGTATTACTATGGTTTATTAAGGAACAAAAATTATTTTTTATAAAATTAATAAACTCCCGCAGATATTCTAATTGAATTTTTAAATTTTTATTTGAATTCATCCGATAAAAGAGTCGATATGCAACCAGAGATTCCATTTTTTCGCCCAGGGGCTTTTGAGAATTACGGAAACTTAGTTACCACTTTAAGCAACTACAATACAAAAGAACGATTCGACCTGATTTCTCTACTGCCAAAATATGACTTTGAATCAGTCATAGAATTTGGATGCGGAGATGGAGCAAATTTATCTTTTTTTGCTAAAGAATTAAATACAAAACTTGCGGTTGGAGTAGATGTCTGCAATAGCCAAAAATCCACTGGCAAAAATTTTACTTTTCACCACAAAACGGTTGAAGATTTTTTGGAATCAAACCAACAAGTTTTTGATGTGATAATTCTATCTGACGTATTAGAGCATCTATACAACCCATGGACTGCTCTATCAAACTTGAAAAGAATTCTTTCCAAAAATGGATTTATGTTGATAAGCGTACCAAATATTGAAAATATTACTTTGGCAGATAAGTTTTTCTCTGGAAATTTTTTCTATGAGAGAACGGGATTAATGGATCAAACGCATATAAGATTTTTTTCGACAAAAACTCTTACTAAATATCTAGAAATTAGCGGTTTTAAGGTCCACGCAAGTGGATATCGTCCTGATAGCTCCCTTGCCAAGTTAAGATCAGAGGCATTATCTGGACTAGATAAGTTTGACCAAATATCTCTGAATCTTGAGAATGCGAGTATTAAGGTATCTGCTTCAAATATCGAAAATAAATTTGGTCAGCAGGTGCTGGTCGCTGCTTGCCATGCGTAACAAGTTAACAGCCGTTATCAGTAATTATGCACCAAGGGGTCGACAAGATCTAAACAGATTAATTTCTCAAATTGAGAACTTGGTCGACAAGGTTCTTATCGTAATAAATGATGATAGCTGCACTGAATCTAGATTTCAAAATGACGGTCATCTTACGATCACAAGAGCAAACCTTGGAATGAATATAGGTGCTTGGTCTGAGGCAATTCAATATTGCGACTCTGATTCGCACGTTATCTTTTTACAAGACGAATGTACACTGGTGGATTCTGACTTTGTAAATGCTTACACGAAGAAATTTGCTGATGAAAAGGTAGGGATGATCGGCGAATCTCTCAACCTCAAGTGGAATCTCCCGTGGGAGCAAATTCGCGAGAGTTCACTCAATTACAAATTGCCCTTTAACAATAATACTCTATGCAATAGAGTTGATTTGTATTTGTCCTGCTTCCGGGCTTGGGGAATTCGCCCCGGATTAAATGGCCTTCATCTTAGAAGCCTCGTTTGGGCATTTAGCGCAAAGGCTATTCAAGCAATTAAGAATTTTCCTTGTGGATTAACAAAGGAAGAGTGCATTGCTGCAGAAATTGGAGTGTGTAAATTGGTAAATCAGTTAGGGTTCGAATTTATTCAGTCAAGTGAAAAACCTTTCGCTTTCTTTGAACATTCTGAGTGGGAAAAGCATGGATTTCACAAAAAACTGACATGATGATCCAAGATTTCAATTAACTACAGTTTCGAAATTATTTTTTAGGCAGACTTCTTTTGCGCAGCCGGATCCACAAAATATAAGCACCTAATTTTAATAATATTTTTATCCGATGACGATGTATCAAATTTTATCGTACTGATTTCACTATTTAAATTTTGGCAAGAAAAATTTCAGCTAATCGGAGTATTTATGAACCTCTGGCAATCTTTTCAGACAAATTCAAAAAAAGTTATTCATAAGTGGGCTCATTATTTTCCAATCTATGAGCGCCATTTGGCGGAATATCGAAACAAAACAATCACAATTCTCGAGATTGGCGTTAGCAAAGGCGGATCACTACAAATGTGGTCAGATTTCTTTGGTCCGCTCGCCACTGTGGTTGGCATAGATATCGATCCTCTTTGCAAAGCCCACGAAGCCGACGGAATCTATGTAAGGATAGGAAACCAAGCAGATACGAATTTCTTGGATCAAATTATCAAAGAATTCGGCGTGCCTGATATCGTAATCGACGATGGCAGTCACAAAATGCTCGATATCGTATCTAGCTTTGAGCATCTGTACCCGAAGTTGCCTAAAAACGGTATCTACATTGTTGAGGATTTGCACACTGCCTATTGGGAGGAGTTCGGCGGGGGCATAAGTAATCCAAGTACGTTTATCAATGTAGCAAAGAACTTTATTGATAGCCTTAATGCTGATCACTCTCGTGGCGAAATTCAGCCCGATTTTATTACTCGACACACTTTTTCGATCTCTTTCTATGACAGCGTTGTAGTAATGCAGCGAGGATCTATTCCTTATAAAAAAGCCCCAAAAATTGGAATTTAACCTCTTGAAAAACGAAACCTATATGAACCTCGATCAAAGCCTATTGGTTAAGTCCTCAAACTCATCCATTCCTAAACTTATGAGCCTGCCAGGCACGTCTGTTCCGAGTACAGTGAATGACAAACGTATCTTGCGAGCTCACATAGCACGGCGCTATATCTCTGGCATTGGTATTGAGATCGGCGCTTTGGGTACTCCACTTGATTTACCCCCAAGTGCCCAAGCAATATATGTTGACCGGTTGAGCCTTGAAGACCTTCGTAATGAATATCCGGAATTGGCACACCGTGAGCTACGGTCACCCGATGTAATCGATGATGGTGAAATGCTTCACAAGTTCGATGAAGGCAGTCTCGACTTCATCATAGCGAACCATGTGCTTGAACACTGCGAAAACCTTCTAGGTACGCTGGCTGTACATGCCAGCAAGCTAAGAAAAGGTGGGCGGCTGTTTTATGCAGTGCCTAACCGCGACTTTACCTTTGATCGCCACCGGCAAGTCACACCGTTCGAGCATCTTGTGGAGGACTACTTGGATGGTTCGGAGAAGCATCGGGCAGCGCACTATCTGGAATGGGCAACATTGGTAGAGGGCCTAAAAGGAGTAGATGCTCAAGCGCGTGCGGCTCAGCTACAACAGGCCAAGTACTCTATTCATTATCATGCTTGGGATGCAAAAGCACTATTCAGGACATTAGCTCTTGGTACTGAATTCATTAAATTCCCAGGCTTCGTGGCCCATTTCGAGCTTAACTTACATGAAATCATCTGCGTGCTCATTCGCACAGATTAGTGTTCGCGCTGTCCCATCAGACCTGAGTAAAGCCTCGAACCCGCTCTGCAACCACCGGCAATGCTGCCGCCATTGCCTCACCATGCTGCACAACAACTGGCATCACTGACGGGAACCACGGGTAGGTATTTGTCTCCCCCAGCAAAACCCAGTTTTGGCGAGTCATGGAGATCGTCTGTGTGCCTACTGCTCCCGCTAATGGCACTACAGCTGAGGAAATCGATACGACCAGATCCAGATTTTTTATCAGTGCAGCTACACCACTGAAATCATTCATCAGATCGAGATCTGGCCAACGCAGGATACGAATACCAAGCTCACGCTCGATCTGCTGAATCTCCTCCTCGCACTCGCCATACTGCAAATTCACAAACTGTGCCCCAGAAATTGACAATATACTGCGCCAATCCTCAAGCGCTGTGTATTTCTTGTTTCTCGTAGCTGATAGCTTATGACTGCGCCAGCAAATCCCGATCAGCTTTTTGTCTTTAAACTCGGCTAACCTACCAGCGAATTTTTCTACATCTGTAGGGTCAGGGTTAAGCAAGGGTGGCGCGTCTCGAAGAATATCTACCGAACTCATCAACAATCGAGGCAGCGAGCCGACCGGAAGGTGATAATTAAAGTCGTTCGTCGTTTGTGACTCTGCCCTGACCCTAACTTCCGGCATCGACCTGGCAAATAGATTCACCAGCCTGTGGTCGCACTCAAGCACCAGATTGTTTCGAACCGATTCCGGTAACAAGGGTATGAGCGTAGCGAACCGGATTTCGTCACCAACTCCCTGCTCCCGCCAGATCATCAGCCGCTCGCCTGGAGAAAGACTCTGCCCATCCCACGTGGGCACCGAAAACTGTCGTTGCGGCCCACGCGCTAGCGAAGCTGGAATTGCAGATGAAAAGCCTTTTTCATAAAGCGCCCAACCTTCCTTTATTCGCCCGCAGATCAGGTACTCGATACCTAGCTGCAGCTCTAACATATCGGATTGGCGCTGATTTTTAGCGAAATCTCCAGCCTTCAAGTTTTCCAACTGCTGAATGGCTGATTGAACGTTTCCAGCCTGAGAAGCCTCCTTGGCAAGATTGAATCTTGCTAGGAATGAAGATGGATCCAACATCACACTCGTTTCAAAGGCATGCTTTGCTTCTTCAAACATTCCCTTTTCGACGAATGCAGAGCCAAGGTTATTGAAAGCCAGAGCAGAATCCGGGTATTTACTCACTGCGCGTAGGCAATTCTTCAGCTGAAGGTCATGCTCACCCAGCTCTTGATATACCTCGCCTATGTTGTTCATGGCAGGCAGATAATCTGGATTTAGAACTAATGCATATTCAAGAGCGCCGCGAGCTTCTTTGAATTTTTTCTGACGACTAAGGCATAACCCAAGATTAGTCCAAGGCTCAGGGTTATTTGGGGTTACCAAAGTCCATTTGGCGAATACTTTTTCTGCGAGGCGAAATAATCCGCGAGGGGCAAGACTTGCGCCAAGATGGGCAAGATCATCTAGCTGGCAAGTATCGGCTGCTAGAAAATCACTAAGCATCTCCTCGGCGTGCGATGGCTCAGCAGTTAGAACCGCGCGTATCCACTCTGGAGAAATTGTCATAACGATTACTCACTCTCGGGTCAGTTCTGTTTCTGACTTGATTCTACCTCTGGACTACTCTGGACGAAAAAAAGCCGGGGTATCGCTACCCCGGCTAATTTCTGACAAACGCTGCTGATTATCTGAGCAGAGCCAGTACGCCTTGTGGCTGCTGGTTTGCCTGAGCAAGCATCGCGGTTGCAGCCTGCTGGATGATCTGCTGCTTCGCCAGCTCGGTGGTTTCCGTCGCGTAGTCCGTATCAAGGATACGGCTACGGGATGCTGACATATTCTGTAAGCCTTCCGACAGATTATTGACAATCACATCCAAGCGGTTGTTCAGTGCGCCCGATAGTGCTTGGGCTGCTGATACCTGGTTGATCGCCGCATCCAGCGCTCTAATTGCATCGCTAGCACCTTGCTGAGTCGTTACGTTGATTTCCGAAACTTT
>JBEIGW010000159.1:0-6754 GCA_040381655.1 Deltaproteobacteria bacterium | reverse complement strand
CTAACGGAAGCTGCCAGTGTGTATGCACCTGCCAGCACACCCATGTGACTGACTCTAATTCCAAGTGCTTTCGCGAAATCAGGACCAAGGGGCATCACCATCATAAAATATACGATATTGACAAACTGCACAGCAGCGATCACGAAAATGGCAAACTTTTCCTGCGTAGACTTGTCGACTGTGCTCATCAAAACCTTCATTAGGCCCTTGGATTCAACAAAGGCATTAATTACTTGAACTCAAAATGTCGGGGAATTCATGATATCATCATACTCTCTAGACATTGGACTATACAGCCCGGGCGCAGAAAAAATCAGGCTTAGGGAGTTTTTCGTTGCTATACAAGCGATGTGAATTACTAGTATTCACAGCAGCTCTAACAATAGATCGACTTTATCGGCCAGAGTAAAACTCTCTATAACACCATTATTTTTAAGATTTTAATGACTGATAGAGAAAATTCTCAACTGAATAGCCATTCGGCTCTCATTTCCCGAGAATAAAACTAATACCATCCTTCATCGCTTTGTCGATATCAAAACCACAATGCCCTTTTCCAGGTGGCTGTATAGACTTAATTGTTAATCCGAAGGAACGCCAGAAATCAACTCCATCAACTGTCTGGCTAAATAAAAAATCTGTTGGATGGATCGCAACAAACATTTTAAAATTTTTAAATTTCCCTCTTAGTTGATTTTGATATATCGGAGACGACCCACCGCACAATAAAACCGCTCCGCCACCATATTCATTTATATAAGACGGCAAAAAATCCCCCGAGATAAACGTTGCACCAGCAGAAATGCCTACAAAAATTGATTTATTAGCATCGAGATTAGGAAACTTTCCAAAGACCTCGGCTTTAAGCAGTGCATGAGCATAAGGAATTCGTCCAGACGGAGCATCTTTCTCGGCCCAGGTTATCGCGCCATCGGGAGCCTGCAAGGCGACTGGTGTTAGGTCGAATTGTCGAGCAATATCTGAAAGATCTGAAAATTTCGCCGCGTAATTAGCTGTGGAGCCTGACCCGTGAAAATAAACCAGGACGCCGCTCTTGCTCACCGGCTGTCTCACGTCAACTGTAAAATTTCCGCGTTTACCTTGCGAATCTCGAAAACTACTCTCTTGTTGTGCGCCCAAGAGTAACGGGATCGAGCTAACCAGAGTAACCAACCGAATGGCCAAAAATCTAGAATACACAGGCCGGCCTCCAATTGAAAATCCCTTAATCTGAAACTAGTCGCGGCAAAAGGTCGGATCACCTAACGTGAACTGCATCTTTAGGCTCGTGCCAGGCCCACCATCATATAGAGGAACTAACGGATACGGCCTCAAGTTCTCCAGCAAATCTGCAAAGTACCTCGCTTTTGAGCGTTCATTCGCATCCAATTGTGGTTTTCCCAAAGCCGCTGCGAAAGTGTTGGAGACATTCTGCAGGGAAAAATCCGACTGATAAACTTGGTAATTTTGCTTATCTAAAATTAACAAGTGTGCAAAAAACACCATATCGCTATTGCGAGTCGACTCCAAAGACGAGATAAAACTGTCAAATCCAAAGACGATATCAGCCGCTGGCTTACCCTGACAGCTTTTTGCACCCTTAACATCACTACAGACAAAGATCCCATAAACTTTTGGACTATCCTGTTTGATCTCAAACGCAATGTCCACACCTTGCAACAAATCATTCTCGGAAATCTCTTTGGAAGCAGCTTTGCCTGCATCCTCAGAATCAACTGGCTCCATCGCCAAAATCAACTTAGCACCTGATTTTTTTTTAAGAGCAATCATAGCATCAGCGTCACCCTGCATACACTGACGCCGAGGCACCAAATTGACATTGACGAAGCGACGTCCATTGGCGTCTCGAAAGTACCCAGCACCAACCGAAGGCGCTACTGGCGCCGAACTATTCCCTGCACTGGATCCCTTACGCGCCTGACTCGATGCGAAACTCGGATTATCTGGACTGCTACCAGTAATCGAGACGCTTTTTTCACTAGCGCTCTCCCTAGGGGTAACAGTCGACTTTTTCTGCTTTCGATTTAGAAATACGAAAACCACCAGAGCAATAGAAAAACCAATGAAGATCATTTTTTTATTCATGAATATAACTTCCAAAAATTATTGAATAGCCATCTTTTGGATTTTAACAAGGCAAAGCCCCCATTTCTAGCGTCGCACAACAATAATATAAAGCCCACTAACGTCGAATACTATCAGACGACTCATGAGCCGCTTTTATCGGTAGAGAAATTCTTTTCCTCACAAACTTAATTCGATTACCCTGACCGCGATATGCCGCTTCAAGTTCGATCGTCACATTAAAGTTTATGTTCAAATCTGGAGGATTCCAGCTAAAACAAGCCGAAAACGAATGCGCCATGGTCCCAATCTGATCAGACGGATTTTGAGGAAATCTGAGCTGGCGCCCAGTGAAATCATTAAATACTACTTGATTGACAAGGCGACGGTTTGCGGGACTATTCGCGCACCTGCATGGGTTAGTCCCCTGCGTATAATCAAATCTAGCCAGAGCGGGATAATCACGACACTCGTTGTTAATCCCAAGCCAGGTAGCAGACCTCTGGTCAGAGCCATCGATCATCGACGCCAAAACAGAGATTTGCCGACAGTTTGAACTTGTTGGACAGCCGGTCACCGCCCAGCTGTAACAAGCTGGCTGAAAGCTTATGGCATTACGATCACAGTTATAAGCGGCGGGGGTTGGATTCCACAGAAATCCAGGGTGTAGGCTGGTGAACTCGCCTGGCATGTCAGTCACTGGACTTATGGGGCGCTCTCGTTGTGCCCAGCGCTTTCGCAATATTTTCTCAAACCCGTCAATTTCGCGCTCCACATTAGCTGTGGCGTCGACTTCAGCTTTGGTGACCATAAAATTATTTATGAAATTTCCAGCCGCGACAATAGCTATCGCAGAGATCGCCACGGTAATCATCAATTCCGGGAGTGAAAACCCAGCATTAGTTTGCGGTAAGCGGCGCATAAATGGTGCCTTGTTTTGAATTATAGATCTTATTGCCAGCAGCACCGCTTTCCCAAAACAGTCTGTATGTATGACGAATTCCAGAACCCAAGTGGCTTGATTCGGAATAAGTAGCACCACATACATTGCCGCTTCCAAAGCTACATCTCCTGAAGTTTGGATTCACCTGTCGGATGACCTGATTGCAAGTGAGAAGTTGATTGTTTCGCAAATCCATAATCTGACTCGTGACCTCAATGAAAACCTGTGAGGAGCGTAAAAATGCATGAGACGAAAGGCGTGGCGCCAACGGGTCATTGTTTGGAATAAATTGAAAACAAGACGTAATCTGCGCCGCGGAGTTTGCCTGGGGAAGAACGCCTGGACATCGGCCTCTGGCTTGGACGGCTAGGTCGTAAGATCGCTGGCCAGAGCCAGTCCCACTCGGAGTAGAAAGTACAATTTCATTTTGGTTTCGAACTCTCCGGAGCGTGCCAAAACGTCCCTGGACAGTGTTCGGTCCAATCGTCTTTGAAAATGTTGAAAATGCAGTTACAGGAACGGCCTGACATCCGCCAAGCGCCAACTGTCTAAAACTGTTCTCCATCTCCGTAATTATTAGCCGCTCCATTTCCCCTGCAGAGTCAAGTGAATACAACTTGTTTTTCCCCTTGTAATAGCTTGACATACCGTTCATGGTGGCAACGGCAACAATAGAGATAATCATAATCCCAAACAACGCACTGATTAAGCTCATCCCTGACTCGGCATTGGGCAACAAAGCTCTCATACTACTATTGGCCTTTTATCTTCGTAAACTTCAATGCCGTCTCGATCTTTTCTTGCAAAGTAAGATCACCAGCCACAACTCCGTCAACAAGAACATAATGCATCTCTTCTTCCTTGCCTGATCCGTCCAATCGCACATTCCAGACAAAACTACCCTCGGGACTGTCATAACTGACGGACTTAATTTCTACAAAATCTCCGCCCATCAGCCGAAGATGCTCACCAACAAGGACATCCTTTGCGGCTTTTAGACCATTTTTAGTGGGAATGGGGTGATTGCGCGTCACACGGATTTTATGTCCCACAGCAGTTTCAAAGCGCAAAAGTGCAGGCTTTTCTGGCCCATTTGAGATCTCGATCACCTTCACCGGCATCTTTATTACTGGGTTCCAAACGTAATCACCTGGTTTAACAAGCTCACCGCGCTGCCATGAGCCATCACCCATCATAATCTTAGAGCCTTCAGCGAAACATCCGAGGTCCAGTCGACTTACTCCGAGAAGGCTACAATTCCCAGCACCAGATGATGGGTCACGACGCTCTGGGTTGCGAACGCGAACAAAAACTGTTCTGGTTTGAAGCGGCCCAGACCCTGTCGGGTAGTAAAAGCACCGTTCGCCTAGGGAACGGCAATCCTTTGAATCAAATGGATTGTAAGCTACACCCTCAGATTCAATCATGTCGGTCGGTTTAAACGTCAATGTCACAGGCTGTGGGTTCGCTTGTGTACCACCAAAAGTGTTAACAGAACCCGTAGCAGCAGCACCATTAGTGAATCTACAAGGATCCGCCCCAGCCCAAACGTCTTTTTGACAGGTGCCTTCGCCTTGTGCCGATAAATACCGACCCCACAACGTAAACCGAGCACGTGGGACAAAATTACTGTGCGATACCGAAACACTAAAAGATCCCCTAGAATTTGATCCACAGGAAATATCACCAATTATCTTTGGCATATCGCCGATGTGCTTACCATTGCGATCTAAAATTTGCTCTGGTAACGGAGTACCCCATTGATCTTCAACTGGTCGAACCGGTATGGGCTTGCGGCTCCCAGAATTTGTTCGGTAGTAGTAAACCGGGTTGCCTTGAGAATCTTTATTTTCTGCCATCGTTAAAAAAACTTTCATATCTTTGCAAGAGTGGCCGCCTTGTGCCTTTTTCCAGTTAATTACAACTGAACTGGGCAGTGAATTTGACGGTCTTTGCACGGCGACAGCATCGGGATCGACCAAACTCGCACTAGCTCCTGGAGACGAGGAGGAGTCACATGCGATGACTTGCCTGAAATCCCGGTACAGGCAATGGGCTGGGTCTGATCCGGGTGGATCATGCCAAAAACAGCTATTTCGGCGGGCTCCCTGCTCGCACTGCGACTGGCTCGTGTAATCACTGCAGCCCGTCTGACAGCCTGGTACGCGGAAACCTTTTAGTGCCAAAGTACTAGCATGATCTGTATACTGCTGGGCTGTCAGCACCATGTTGGAAGCACCGTTATCAATTTCAGAACCATTGGGGGCATCGAAGTCACAGCTGGTAACTTGCCTCACCTTGACACTGGTTTGTTGGCATACCTTCCAGCTACCATCTGACAGTTTTACGGTCGCCCACATGGGAAACGTCACGGTTGCTAATCCGTCCACGGCAGTGAGTGGCCGCGGCGTCATAAAAGAAAAGTCCCACTCCTTCCAATTATCTGAGGTCACCCTGTCCGGATCAACAAGTGTGATATCGTTTTTCTCAGTATTGGCCAATTCTGGCCCCGAAGCTCCGACGTGTCTTGTTGTAAACAGATTTGTGTTGCTGGCCACAGAATAACTTCGGTTGTTGTAAGAAAGGTTAGCTCCCTGATAAGTTATTTGGTTACTCAGCTCCAATGAGGTCCTCGGCACGTTTCCAATGAGTGCTGGACCTCGCACCCGAAGAGTTGCTGTTGCGCCGGAACTCGGCTCCCGAACACTTGTAGGTCCTACTAGTTCGCACTGTGTATCACTGAAAGAGCCGCATCCACCGGTAGCGCATAGATCGACGCTCACAGTCTTAGGACGAGTAATTGTTTGATTTGTACCACTCGCTGCGGCAATCGTTGTGACGGCCTCCACCTCAAATCCCCGAAGCACAAAAAGAGACGGGTCCAGGGGCGAATTCTTAATAATTGGCTTTTTAAATCTTAATGTGACGACCTGGTCCGAATTTAAATTCTCACCACCCATGCCAACCATGGTCAGTACAAGAGTTCTAGAATTTTGCAACTCCCATCCACCACCAGCAGCAACTGTGGGACTTCGAGTTAAATCAAACTGACTACTCGGAGAAATAGTACCGCCGCCCACCCGCTCAACGAGAATGTGACCTGGAATGACGGAAGGGGTGATCCTTGACGGCTTTAGCAAAGCTTCAGCCCTCAAGACCGCTGAGTTGATAGCATTATCAACCCAGACCATTTTCTTGTTATCTGTGACAACTTGCGACTCGTCACCTAGCTTGTCGAAAGCAACTTTCAACCCAACACCTGCGGCCAGCGCCACAGTCAAAGCCAAAATAAGAGAGGATTCCCCGGCCTGCCCGCGAAAATGACGAGTAAACATAAAACCTCCCCACTTCAAACGCATTCTAATAGCTGCCGTCGGTCTATGCTTGTGGTCTTCCAGGCGCTCATTCGGAATCGATCGGAATAGACGCACCGAAATTAAGCCGGCCAGCTAAGCAGCAAAATTTATTACGATTTATGTATATTAATGCCAAAAGGGGACTTAGATCAAACCCGGATCTAGCAACTACCCTTTATGAAATCACCCGCAGAAAAAAAAATTAGAGGTTGCACGGGCTGCGGTCTTTATCCACCAATCGGCCTATAGCGGACGCAGCCATAAGCCCCTTTGAGCTCGGGACTAGCAAAGCCAAACCACCGGGTATATTCAAAGCTTTTGGGCGGTCCAATTAGCGAGACTGCGTCTTGCGCACACTGAGGACTAATCT
>JBEIGW010000158.1:0-6842 GCA_040381655.1 Deltaproteobacteria bacterium | reverse complement strand
GCTCATCGGGAGTCTATTTTAGATTTTGATGGTGTTAGTTTTAACGTGGCTGGTAACTCGATCGACTGCCGATTTATTGGAGAGAAGGCTAATCCATTTGTAGCTGTCACAATGCCTCAGCCGACGTTGGGCGACGATAATGACTGGAATCATGACGTGATCGAACAGGCCAAACAGCTACAGCGATCCCATCCTGAACTCAAGGGCGACTTGATGACTGTCGGAATAGGAAACCCTCACATTGTATTCACAGTGGAGAACTCTACAGAAGATTTCGCGCGACTCGCTGGCATACCCATGCAATCTAGTCGGCATGGTGATGGCATTAATGTCCATATAGCGATGTCACACGACATACAAGACGGCGATCTTCAAAAAGCACGACGCGACATAGGAGAGCCGATCGGGGAATTACTCAAAGTCTTCCCGTGGGAACGAGGCGTCGGGGCAACTCAAGCTTGCGGAACTGGTGCTTGTTCCGTCGGTGTCGTGGCTTTGGAATCAGGACTTATTGAACGATCAGATTGGATCGGCATTGACATGCCAGGCGGGCGCCTTTACGTCAAACAAGCAAACGCGGGCGATGAGGTTATCTTAGCTGGGCCGACGGCATTTGTATTCAGTGGCAGCCTGGAGATTTGAAGAACACTTATAGTTTTATTGGTAGATTGCTAAAAGATAGATCTTAGCACAATGAATTCCCTGGGTTTAATTGACGATCTTTCTAGGGCCTTTGCCGCGTCAATGACCAGTGTGCTAGAATATAGCAGTTCTCTTTCTCAATCACGATAGACGCAAAGTTACGCAATAAGTTGGAGGTGGGTCTTGTTACGCCATTTATTAACAGCATCGATTATTGTTTCAGGACTAAGCTCATGTAAAACCGCAAGCGACTCTACGACACAGTCACTAGGCGGATTAGCTGGCGATAAAACACCATATACGTGTTCAGCAGCCGGCGGCGATAAATTTGGTGAGCGATACGATACATTCTGGGCAACAAAAAGCGTGCAAGCTCCCGAAGGATACAAAGACTCGCTTCGTGGAATCTTTGCTGCAGTACCAATCGAGCTTCAGTCATGGTTCTTCTTGAAAGGTGGAAACGTCCAGCTTATCGGGAATCCAAAAGAAGCATGCGCCTCGCAGGAATCCACTCCGCTATTTTACAGCTCGGGGGACCAAGGCGGTTGTGTGATGTTCCCCAAAGAAAACGGCCTAGCTGGCATGCCCACAATCTATGTTGGCGTAACCGGCAAGACAAAGGCTGAGCAGCAAGAACAAGCTAGCCTGATCGTTGGCGGATTTGCAGCCGTTCTCAGTTCATTCCTAACTGAAGTCGCAATGGCAGATAACGTTTCCGCACAAAATGATTTGGTTTACGAGTTTGGCGCCTACGACAAAGAAATGCGTAACGTCAAAGCCGGTTTGGCGTTCATGGTGATTGAAGATTTGCTCAAGAATAAAAATAGCGAAGGCAAGACCTACGCTGAATCTCTTCCCGACAATTATAAAGCTATGATTTCCTCATCGAAGGTGCTTGATGCGAGTGCTGATCGTGACACACGCTGGAAAGCATACTGGGGCGCTTATAACGACGCCGGCCACCGTGAAATGACCAACTTCCTCGTCGCTCAAGTTTTTGAATCAGCTTGGTGCTCCGATACAACACGCGCCGTTCTTTTTGACGGGAAAGCGCCGTTTGCAGAAACAGGGCGCTACTTCAAAAAAGAGGTTGAGCCAGTATTCGCCGATTCATTCTCTGGTGAAGCTGCAAAAGGCGAACTCGGTCTTGCCGATGCTGTCGATATAAAATCAACAGCTGAGACGATGAGTGAGGCTCCGAATGGCCGAACAAGCCTTGATCTTGGTGGTCGTCGCATGTTCCCAATCCTAGGCGCAATTGTCACAGCCCCATTTGCAGTCGTCCGATACTTTCCACAAAATCGCCCGGTTCGCACATGGCTTGGGACTCATAGACCAGTAAGACGAGTCTTGTTCGGCGCAGCTCAAGCGATTGCCGCAGTTGGCCGCGGCGCTGTAGTTTTTACGGGACGGGCCGTCATGGGCGTGGCCCGCGTAACAGGTAATGGTCTATCGCGCGTAGGTTACAGGGTGCGAAACGGCTGCTTGATTCGCCGCTGGAGATGTTGACGTTAATTCTTTGTGAGTCAAAAAAGCCGGGGATTAGAACCCCGGCTTTTTATTTTAGAAATCCACCAAAACCGCCCCTCGACTCAAGCGGACGATTGAGATTAAGTCTTCGACCCTCGACTTGCCCCTTTTGAAACGCCCCTTGATCAAGACGTCCGCTACCCCATGACTTTTTTGAAAGCCGTGGATAGCGTACGTCGACATAATCGTCCAAAGATGACCTTTCAACTTTTTGTAAGGCTATCACGTCCTGCATCTTGTGCCCTGCGTCCTGAATAATTTTTTTATCTATGGATCCAGCCGATACAAGCTTATCGTCAAAGCCGCTTAGAACGCCCAATTGATAGCTTCTACGGCGTGAGCCGTGAACTTTTGTAGACTTTTTATAGCTAGACCAAAGCGAGTCACACTGTTGTCTTAAAAAATGATACACATACTCTGCCATTAAGATATTTTCTCGCCGACCTAGCACTTCTGCAGCTTGAAACTTAGTACACGCAATAGCATCGAATAGTGACGTGTGAATGACCCTAACCGAGAAGTGCTCATTCATAATCGATAAAATCTTGGCGTCGATTGGATCGGTTTTTCTCTTCTTCCGAGACAGAAACAAACTATCTAAAGAATCGTCAATTTTTTGATGGAGATGTTTATCTAAATTATGTTTTGCACAGATCTCCCTCGATTTTTGCATGGCCAGGAATGCTTCGTGCTCGTTTGTCGACTGCGATAAGGATAGTAATTTTTCCACTCGGTCGAGTAGTCGCTGATCCTCTGGGCTAACGACTCGCTGACGAATGCAAGGAATCTGCTCGCCTGGTAGATCACCCGCGGCGCGCGCCGCCCACGATGCAACCCCCAGGCACTTGCATGCCTTCTTAAAGGGCTCGCCATGGTCAGTACCATCCATATAGGATAAGTATTCAGAAACATATTGATGGGCCATCTCGTGTTTGAGTATCTCCACGACGACATCCCAGCTATGGTTTTCTATGAGCCGAATACTCAAAGTTATCGTTCTCAGCAATGGGTCCCACTTTCCCCAAAATCCTTGCGTATCCGACAACTGAATAACGACAGGACGCAAATTTGCGCGGTAAAACCAGGAGATGTCGTGATGCTCCCGGTAAAGCTGCTCGATCCACAAGTAACGAACGTCTTTGATATCTTTGGGTGTTTCCATCGCAGTTATTTTTTCATTCATGTTCTTTGGCAGTTTCACTCATTAGCACTTCCATGCGTCTAACAATCTGTGCGTGAAATTGGTCAACTCTATCTGCGAACACTTCTGGGTCTTTCGAGTTTGCCGGTGGATGGAGCGGTTCACTTAAATAATGCGTTAGCTTTACCGGTTTAGGAATGGCGGTAAAACCGAGTCCCTTGGCAAAGAACAAGGGAATCCTAAGCGTCTTGTAAGCCCAAGCTGTAATATGACTCGGAGCAATGTCATAGAGGTCGTCAGCGGCCGGACAAGCCGCTAGCACGACCGGGACGCCGGTTTCAATAGCCATTTTGACGAAGCCTTTGCGCCTATGCCAAATGATCTTATATTTTTCACTCGATGGTCTTAACGCCTCACGCATGCCGCCAGGAGCAACCACCAAGATCTCGTTTGCATTCAACATAGCTACCGCATTCTCACGGGTGCCCTCACGGCTGCCAAACGCTTCCATAAGCTGACCAAGTCCTGGTACTTTAAAAAAAAGTCGGTCAATAAGTGCTCGCGGAATCCGGTTTGAATATTCATAAATCGATGCCATGAGAAGGGCTATATCATAACTAGCAAGACTGTGGTTTGCGGCAATGATGAACCCTGATTTTGGAATATGCTCAAGACCCACAGTTGAGTGCTCGTGATAGATCCGCATTGCAGATACAAGAGGAGCGATCTTTAGTAGATACTCTTTGTTGAGCGGTAAATCTTGTAAAGTTGGTTTGGCGGCCATAAAATCTTGATTAAGTATAAAGAAACGTCGTGTTTATTACGATCTGAACCATCTAATCGTTAATCGAAAAATAACGGTTGAAACGGGTAGCAAGTCTATCCTAAAACCAAGGCTACGGTAAACGTCATTGATGGACCCCATTTGCCCATTAGCATTTTAATACCCCGTTTTCATTTATTTAATTAGGATCCCTTGCCCATGAAAGATTCCCGCTGGTCTGAGGAGACAAGACGACTTGGTCTTCCCGTGCGAACAGCGGAGACGGGCAAGCGTCTTGACGAGTACCTAGCGGCTCATTTTCCTTTTTTTAGCCGTGCGGGTTGGCAACGTGAAATCAATGAAGGTGTTGTTCTAGTCAATGGGGTCCGAGCCCGAAAATCCTCTCAACGATTACAGCTGGGAGATGAGCTACGGCGACTGCATCCATTTGACGAGGAGCCAGACGTTGACACAACTATGTCAATCCTTTGGTCTGACGGCGAATTGGCAGCACTGATTAAGCCTGCAGGTCTTCCTATGCACGAAGCGGGATATTACCGGCGACGCACGGTCGCGGGTGTTTTGCCAAACATCCTGGGTGAAGGATGGACGCCGGTCCATCGTCTTGACCGGGAGACAAGTGGCGTTTTACTTTGTGCAAGGCGACCGCTTGTCAGAGCCCAATTAACTGAAATGTGGACTAGGCGCGAGGTCAAAAAGACCTATTTATGTATTACGGCAGGAGTGCCGAGCCAGGACACCTGGACGATAGATCTGTCCATAAAGGCCGAGCGAAAATTTAGAACTAATCGTGCAGAAATTTCGGAGGACGGCGCATCAGCTGTCACTACATTCAAGGTTATCTCTAGAGGGCCGAGATCTGCGTTAATAGAAGCCACGCCCATAACTGGAAAAACCAATCAGATCAGGCTGCATGCTGCGGCTGCGGGATTTCCGCTAATCGGTGACAAGTTCTACGGATCAAACCGCGAAATATTGGACCTTTACCGTGCGGAGGGTAACAGTTCGCGTGTTAAGGATTTGGCGGGATTTCCACGCCACGCACTACATGCCTGGCAGTTATCTCTAACTCATCCGCTGACGCTTGAAAAACTTGAGCTTCGGTGCAATCTCCCCTCTGATCTTCGTGAGCTTTGCCACGCTGAAAATGTTAAGCTTGAAAGTGAATCACTCCAGATTTAACGGTTTTAATTTTTTATAGATACAAATCAAAACAAATCCACCCAACATTGAAAAAATTCCAGAAACAAGCAGTGCAAATCCAAGATTGAATTTTGCTGCAAGCCAACCCGTCATTAGATTTGCTGGAATAGCCACCAAGGCCAGAACCGTTTGAAATGCCCCATATCCCATCCCACGCTTTCGCGCAGGCAATAAATCAGAGAGCAAAGCTTTCTCGACTCCTTCCGTAAGGCCATAAAAGGCACCAAAGCACACGAATCCTATCGCAAAGATGTTTCGATCACCGGCGAGAGCCATCGTGAAATAGCAAATCGCATATACAAACCAGCCGAGAAGGAGAAAACGTCTTCGACCAAAGCGATCTGACCACTGACCAGCAAGCCATCCGACAACTGAGGCCATGACGTTATATAAAATGAAAAGTCCAAGTATTGAGCCAAAATCAAACCCGACCTCTTTAGCTCTAAGAGCTAAAAAAGCATCCGATGACGACCCAAGAGCAAAAATCATAATCGCAAAAAGAAGCGGTTTGATCTCCTGTGGTATATGCCACGCCAGATAAGTCTTAGCGTGAGTTTGCCGTGGAATATTAGGGACCCATAGTAATAGAACCACAACTGCAAACCACGCGAAAGGAACAGACGTCATCAGCATTCTTTGAAACAGATCGGGCGACATGTCACTTGAGCCGACACCCATAATAATGGCGATAGACAGGCCGCTCACGGCGCCAATCGTGTCAAGACTACGAGCAATGCCAAACGCACGCCCTACATTTTTTCGGTGCGAGTCATCGGCAATAAGTGCATCTCTTGGCGCCGTCCTGACGCCTTTTCCAATCCTGTCAAGCACGCGCGCTGCCGCCAGCAAAGGAACGACGCTAGTAAAGAACATTAGTGTGCGACCTAGAGCCGACAAACTATAGCCCAATGTCACCAATGGCTTTCGTGACGGCATACGGTCGCTAATCCAACCGGAAAACGCTGTCACGAGAATGGTGGTCGTCTCAGCAACACCCTCAATTAATCCCAAAATCGTGGGATTAACACCAAGACTAACCGACAAAAATAATGGTAGAGATCTGGTTAAAATCTCGCTTGAGCAGTCGTTTAAAAAAGACACAATGCCAAATCGAACGGGCAAGGACGGCTTTAGTTCTTTCTTTTGTTCTAAATTAGGTTGATTATCTTGCAATGACTTAATCCTTATGGCGTAAAACTAGGCCCGGGGCAGTCTACTAAAAACGAAAATTCGGCGCTCTTGATTTAGCAGATAGGACTAAAGTAATTATGGCTTTGTAACGCAACGCAATTGTCCGACTTTTTTTAACTTTTGTGCTATTGTGGGGAGATAACTAGTAGGCCAATTTTATTGGCTAAAATGCCGCATTGGGAGCTGCATCCATGATGTCTGAAGTCCGACTAGAACATGTCGCCACATTTTGTTTTCTGTCCGCCGTGGTTCACACGTTTTTCACGAGGTGGTTTGCCAATTTAGCGCGACGCTATAGAGAAGGCTCCCTTATGGAAAATCTCCTGCATTATTTGGCAGAGGTTGAAGTTG
>JBEIGW010000157.1:0-6851 GCA_040381655.1 Deltaproteobacteria bacterium | reverse complement strand
TGCTGGTCTGACTTCTGCTGGTCTGACTTCTGCTGGTCTGACTTCTGCTGGTCTGACTTCTGCTGGTCTGACTTCTGCTGGTCTGACTTCTGCTGGTCTGACTTCTGCTGGTCTGACTTCTGCTGGTCTGACTTCTGCTTTTTCTTCTTGGCCCAGGCGAGATTATCCCGCACTTGTTGATCTTGAACATTCCCTCTAAGAGCTTCTTCATATGCTTTCACGGCCTCGTCATATCGACCCTGCTTTGCCAGGAGATTTCCAAGGTTATAGAGAGATCGCCGGGCAACCTCATCGTCAGTACTATTTTTTAGCTTTCGAAAAATATTTTCGGAATTCTCGCTAGGTGCTGCTCCAAAAGATTCCACGGCGCGATTGTACTCCTCACGATCAGACGCCTCAACGCTCGACGACCAGGTAAGAGCAAGTACGAAACTCAAAGGGAGCGCCGCTCCGGATCTCTTTAAATCGACCAAAAAAAGATCTATCAAAAGTAACAATAGCGCAATCGCGGCGGCCCACTGATAGCGATCAAACCATTCTTTCTCTTTTATTACTTTTTGATCTTTAACAATTCCGGATTCTCTAAAAAACGTCTGGTAAATCTCCGCGACAGACATTTCTCTGCCAGTTCCACTCACAAAGTGGCCTCCAGTTTTTTCAGCCAAAACCCTGAGGCCTTTATCATCCAATCTGCTGATAACAACACGCCCTTGCTCGTCCTTAACGAGACCCCCGCTTTTATTGGGAACGGGCGCCCCAGCTTCAGTACCCATTGCAACCGAAATCACCTTGGCCCCACTCCGTTGCACCTCATCAATCGCCTTGTCTAGATCCCCCTGCTGATTTTCGCCATCACTCAGTAAAACGATTAATTTACCTAATCCAAAATTGACATTTTGCGCACCAGCACCCAGAGCTCGCAGTGATTGTGTTAAAGCTTCTGCAAGGTCAGTCCCGCCAACGGGGACAAGCTCTGGATCTAAATCAGACAGGAATGTGCGCACAGCTTCGTGATCAAATGTAAGCGGGCACTGCACATAGGCTGCACCTGCGAATAATACCAGGCCAATTCGATCACCGGGAGCAGCCTCAATCAACTCTAAAACCATTCGCCTTGCACGCTCAAGCCGTGAAGGCTGAACATCTTGTGACAGCATACTTTTAGAAACATCGATTGCGACCACGATGTCCATTCCATTTTGCTGAACCTCATTCAGCCGCCACCCAATCATAGGACCAGCCAACGAAATAACAAAGCCTGCAATTGAAACAATAAATAACCACTGCTTTAGAGACGTTTTCCACGACACGACTCGCCACACCATTAAATCACCAGCAGAACGACTCAAAATATCGAAACGCGCGCGTCTTAGCCTCTCTGCGTGGAAAAGTAGAAAATAAATGACAGGCAAGGCAAGCAATGCCAATAGCCACTGGGACTCTTTCCACGAAAAATTACTTCCGAACATATTCATAATGGCAGCCTAATTCTCTCATTAATACAACTCAAGCGGGGAGCCTCCTGTACGGAGTTAGTCTCCACAGTGCCTCCACCAAAAGCAGCGCGACAGCAAATGCAATAAACTGAGCATAGACATCCCGGCCGCGACGCCGTTGATTCCGCTTGTGTCGAACTTTCTCGAGCTGATCGATATCTTTGTAAACATTCTGCAGCGCGTTTGAATCTGTAGCTCGATAGTATATTCCCCCGGTTACATCCGAGATACCGCGCAGTGTCTTTTCGTCAATATCTGCTCGAATATGAAAAACCCTCCCGTTCTGAACAATCGGCACAACACCCTCACTACCAACACCAATAGTGTGCACACGTATTCCAAATGCTTTAGCAGCATTTGCCGCAGCCACAGGATCAATCCGCCCTGCGTTATTTGCGCCGTCAGTCAGTAAAACAACCACTCGACTTTTCCCAGGGGTAGCTTTTAGCCGTTTTACGGCAGCACCTAACCCATCTCCAACGGCTGTGCCATCACCAACAACACCAATCTCTATTTGGGATAAGAACTCCTTCAACATCTCGTGATCAAGAGTTAAAGGAGCTTGTGTGTAGGCCCCACTTCCGAAAACCACCATCCCGATTCGATCATCCGGCCGAGCCGAAATAAACTCAGAAATGACCATCTTGATAACCTCTAATCTGTCAGGTCTCTGACCAGCCACCTCAAAGTCACGAGCACGCATGCTGCCGGAAGTATCAATAACGAGCATAATATCAATACCCTCGTTTGATCGATCGATCGGCAAACTGCCAATCTGTGGACGAGCTAATGCAATGATTGCAAGCAATATCGCTACAGAACGCAAGAACCACCCCGCGTGACTTAATAGCGGACCACCCACGGAAATAGGTGATGGGCCCATCAATCGAGCATGGGCGATCGGGTGGAATCTACGAACCCTCCTGTCTTGAAACCATGGTATTAACGCCAAAGGAATCGCAAGCAACCAAAGGGGCGATTGAACACTCAGAGTGCCTACAGTAAAACCAGAATTGAATAATAATTCATTCAAAAATCTTAACCTCGCTGCCGACGGAGCCTCCACGATCATTCTTCTCAAGACCGTCCCCCGTCAGATCCTTTACGACGGCCTTAACCCTTGCAAGCAGAACGGACGCATGGCTAACGGTGTCAGCTTTTCCGGCAAACGTGATATCATCAAGCGTTGTCAATAACTCAAAGATCTCGGCTTTTATTTCCAATGCCAATAGTTTGTCAGTAGCGCCGAACATGCCGTGAATCTCATGAGTCGTTCGCTCTGCGACTGGTAATTTTGTATGAAACTCCACCGCTCGCCTGAGGATAACGCTCGCAGCACTAGAAAACCTTGCCCAATCAGCTAATTTCTCATTCTCGGTAATATGATTCTCTGACGGCAATGACACCAAGTCCAGCTGCGTTAAGAGTCCCACCTTGGTATCTAAAGTCGGCACAACAGTCGTCGAAGCATGCCGTTTCTTTGCCTGTTTGAACCTATTAAGGACATGATTCACCACAATAAATAGCACAACACATAGCAGTCCAGTAATACCGATGCTTATTATAGCATTTGGACTAACGATTGGATCAGTTTGCAAAGAACCCTTCAGACCATGTGGAGGACTCATAGCCATCTCTCCCACGGCGGTCATTTGCTTGTCTAAACTTATTTCGTCAGTATTCATCTTTACCTGCGCCGGCTTATTTTTCGATGGCGCCTGAGATAGTTAATCAGCGGTTCAACAATCTCTTGACCGGGCTCGACTTTAAAAAAATCCGCACCCGACCCTCTGACAATCCTCTCGACGTTTGAATGCCACGCGATACTGCGCTCTTGCAACATACGCATGGCGCCGCGATCTGACGTATTTACGACAAATCGCTCGCCTGACTCGGCATCTTGATAAGCAACAACACCGCCTCCGCCAAAGGACACAATCCCTTCGAGGGATCTATGCCCCATCAAAACGCTTGTTAAATCATGCTGTCTGGCAAGAGATTTTAACGAGTCATGATTTTCTGTTGAAAGAAAATCCGAAATCAGAAAACAGACGCATCGTCGTTTTAAAACCTTTAATAGATGCTCAGCGGCAACATCAATCTTCGTCCCAAGAGACTTAGCCGGCGACGTTAGTAGTTCCTTAATGATTCTCCAAATATGGGCCTGTCCTTTTTTAGGCGGCAAAAATAATTCAACCTTTTCCCCAAAAAGCAATAAACCAACACGGTCGTTACTTCGGATCGCGAGCCATGCGACTATTGATGCCAACTCGGCAGCTGCTGCGCGCCGTGATCTGCCTTCGCCAACCGCCATGGAAGCACTAACATCAACCATCAGCATAATGGTCAATTCTCTCTCTTCGCGATAAATCTTAACAAAAGGCTGGCCCATGCGCGCAGTAACATTCCAATCAATGCCGCGGACATCATCGCCCGGAACATATTCGCGAACTTCGTGGAACTCCATCCCTCGGCCATGGAATGCGCTAGCGTATTCACCCGCCATAAGGTCATTGGCCAAGTGCTTGCTACGCAACGTCAGCGTTTTTATTCTTGCAAGGACTTCGGTCGACAACATGAAAACGTCACCCTAGGGAACTTCAACCCTGTCTAGTATTTTTTGAACAATCTTATCTGCTTCCATTTGCTCCGCCTCTGCGGCATAACTTAGCGAAATTCGATGACGCAGCACATCTAAAGCAATATCTTTGATGTCTTGAGGCGTTATAAAATTTCGGCCCATCAATGCAGCGTTCACGCGCCCGGCTTTTTCAAGGAATAAACTGGCACGAGGGCTGGCGCCAACGCTTATCCACGGTTGAATCTCTGAGATCCCATAGCGGCCCGGCTCCCTGGTGCAGAATACGATATTCACAATATACTGATGAATTTTTTCTGAGACGTTTATGCTGGCTATCAACTGTCTACCTTCAATAATATCAGAACGTGAGAGAACAGGACTCACAGGGGCGCTCAGAATTCCTTGACTTGATCGCTTGAGCATTTCAATTTCGTCTCGTTCGGTGCCATACGTTACTTTCACTTTAAACATAAAACGATCGACTTGCGCTTCGGGCAGCGGGTAAGTGCCTTCCTGCTCGATGGGGTTCTGAGTTGCCATCACAAGAAAAGGTTGCTCCAAATGAAACGTCTCGCCACTAATGGTTACTTGACGCTCCTGCATAGCCTCCAGTAATGCTGATTGCACTTTAGCGGGCGCGCGGTTTATTTCGTCAGCTAGCACAAGGTTGGCGAACAATGGTCCTTTACGGGTATGGAACGTACCTTGTCTCGGATCATAAATCTGAGTGCCGATAATATCTGCCGGCAACAGATCAGGGGTAAATTGGATCCGGCTAAACTTTAATCCGGTCAACTCCGCGATAGTTTTTATAGCTGTTGTCTTGGCTAGACCTGGTAAACCCTCAAGTAAGATATGTCCGTCTGCTAACATAGCCATGACAAGCCGTCGGCCGAGGTCTGATTGACCTACAACTTTATTTCCAAACCCTGCTAAGATTTGGTCCACCTTACCGGCAAAACTCTCCAAGGTAACGGCCATCAAGCAACCTCCTAAACCCCTAAAAATAATAGGTAAACTTAGAAGTAGAGTTTATTAAAGCTGTGAGATTTATCAAGAAGCAATCGGTGGGATGGCTACGTATACACCAAGTTTTGGCCTGACCTGCTCGATTTGTAGTCTCAGGGTCGATACACCATCCGCCTCACGCCAGACTATCTTTCGAAGGCCCAAGCGTTCAGATATTAAATCAAGCTTTGTTTTAACCATTTTGGCCCACGCAAGATGGGGTTCCTCAGTCAATACCTGGTGTATGAATCTCAGAGCTCGCCTCTCCTGACGATTGCCTACGAGCACATCGATCCAACGCGCTGAAAATTGCAGGTCAATTTTCTGCAATTGGTGGACTTCGAAAAGCTCTAACATTAATGGATTGGACCCACCTGGAAACGCGTCATCAAAAAATAATAATAAGTCCGTCCAACGACTCTCACCAATCAGCTCTTTTACGAAGAGACGGCAGGCGGCAGGATCATTAGCGCGAGGCATCGCTACACCACGCGGCGGTTCCGCAGCACTCGAACGAGTGAGCTGATGAGCACTATCCCGGTCAAGCCGATCATGAAACGCCTTCGAATGACTGGACTGCTCTTTCTTTGGAATGGCTTCAGGGATGCCTGCCCCAGGGGCTGTCGCGGAGGACCTGGCAAGAGCTGCGATTGATCGGGAATCTATTGCCTCTTTTTTTTCAACAACGACTGGGCGATCAATAGCATTACTTTGGGAAAGCTCGAGGTCTAGTTCTGGGATTAATTTGGGACTTGCCCCAGCAGATTTTTCAACGTCCGCGTTAACGCCCGTTGATTCTAACGAAAACGACGGCGGAGAAAGGATGTCACCATTCCGCACCCCCAAGTCTTCGTCACTTACGGGTTTTTGACTCGTTTTGGTTTCGACGGTCTCTAGTGACTCGGCGTCGCCGCGAAGTGTTGCTGCGACCGCTTGTTGGATACTAAGACGTGCGCTCTCGTGCTCGTGGGTACCCGCTGGATGGGAGGTTAATCGGTTCACGTCTTCACGAACTGCAACAGCCCTGCCATTCTTGCCTAAGGCTTCGAGAGCCGTCGCCACAATCTTGAGACTTTCGGGTTGCAATCGATCCTGTTTGAATAGTCCCCAAGCAATATCAATGGCTTTAACTGGAACTTTTGTCGCAAGAATTTGAGCTAACTGTATCATTGCATCAACTCGCTCGCCCGATGTGAGCTCAAGAGACAAGGACACAAATCTATCAATCAAACGTTGATCGCCTGGCGTGGCGTTAATCAGCTCTAGCAATTTTTTAAGACCAGGAACCATGGGACCAAAACCTCTCTAGACTCAAGGACGGTTTCGGCTGGAACTTCGACACGGATTAAGAAGCACACTCGGCATATTCTGCCGATTAATAAAATAATAATTAATTACAAACACTTGACGACTAATTAAACGCCAAATTCCTGCAAAAACTTGGTCGAAACTTGGCCTTCTATAAAGCGTTTGTCGTCCAGTACTCTGAGATGAAACGGGATATTGGTCCTGATGCCGTCAACCTTCATTTCTCTTAAAGCACGTCGCATTCTTGCAAGGCACTCATCTCGGTCTCGGCCCCACGTGATCAGTTTTGCAACCATTGAATCATAGAGAGAAGGAACCGTGAAACCAGAATAGAGCATTCCGTCCACTTTCGACAACATCATGAACCACCGGGCCTTCGACGTGCCCGGCTTCAATGAGAACACCCCGATCGGGGGCGAAGGGCAAACCGAGCTCTATCCCGGCATGGTGTCGGAGGA
>JBEIGW010000156.1:0-6902 GCA_040381655.1 Deltaproteobacteria bacterium | reverse complement strand
TTAAGTGGCTGACAGTCGGCGTGCTGTAACCGGTCAGAGATTTTTCCAGAAAATGCCTTATAGACGGTTTCGTAAGCAGCCAGGGTTTTGCAGTTTATGAGTGTCATGGTCTCATTTTTGCCAAACAAAGGGCCTATTGTCTCGCCAGCCGTTAATCCGCTTTTATAAATAGCTTTGGCATCAGAAGGAGCATCTTCTGTGGTTTTACAAGCCCCAACAGAAATCAATATCACTAAAACAAGAATATTCGTTTTCAAAATGAATCTCCCTTATTGATTCTAAAGGCCGTTTTTCGCCACAGGGCCAGCTATTTTGCGCCCCACAAGCATGACTGCAAAAAAGCCCGCCTCGGTTTCTCTAACGGCAAACCCCATGGTGTCAGCATTCGGATGAAGCAGAAGATCACGATGCGATGGCGACATCCAAAGAAGACCAGCTATTTCAGCCAATGACTTTCCTTCAACACGATTTTCTCCAAAGACGTCTAGCCCCTTTTTGTCGAGAGCTGAACGAATCTTTGAAAGAGCGTTCAAATCATGATGGATCAACTTTCTAACTGCGAGCCCTGAGGACGCTGCCGTCAATTCCCCGTCAACGGTAAGATTCGGTAGATTCGCCGCGAGGCGTTTTTGGTTAATCCACTGAATGAGAGCTTCCTGGTTAGAAAGGCCTTGGGGCGGAAAAAGATCAGCTGCATTAATTTTTGCACCACCCAGAGAAATTAACGCCCACTCCCTTGGACCAGACGCGGCAAATTGCAGGGGCGAGCAAACAACAGATGCATAGCCCTTGGAATCTGGAAGCTTCGCCGTGAGTTCCCCATCATCAAGAGGGACCAAAAAAGACCGACCTTTTTGCTCTGCAGAAAATAAAACCCTAAGACTTTTCGGCAAGCAATTTTGCGCCGCTTTTTTGCTAACGGTTAGAATGCGTGAATTAAGCGTGACTGGCTCTGGCGAAGGAAACGTCATCACCCAGCCGTGACCGTTATCGCAGACTCCGTAGCTGTATCCCAATTGCTGTGACGCAGTCGCCAACTCAACAGCCCTCTGCTTCACGATAGATCCTTGGATTTTTGACTGCGAGTCTTTTGGTCTTAAAACGATGACATCCACTTGAGCATCGTAAAGTCCGTTACTGACAAGATCAGCAGATTGAATAGGCCTCTCGCAAAGAGTCGACGCCAACGGCATCGGAACGGCGCGCTCCACAGGCTTTCCGTGAGCTAAAGGCAGACTAGCGGCAGAAACCACTGACGCGAAAAGGTTCAGCAGGCACGATAAGATAACATTTAGTCTCTTGGTGTTCGTACCCACAGCCCACCCCGCACGGCGAATAAATTTACTTCATCTGACCGTCAATGAGCTTAAAGATGGTCGCTTTTTGCATGTTGGACGTTCCCTCATAAAGCTTACCGATCTTTGCGTCACGGTAGAACTTCTCTGCGGGAAATTCTTTGATGAATCCGTATCCGCCATAAATTTCAAGGGCGCGCGAAGCCACTTCCTCTGCCACGTTTCCGGCATAAAGTTTCGCCATAGCTGCTTCTTTTACAAACGGCATACCAGCATCTTTAAGCCGTGCTGCGTTATAAACCATAAGCTTTGCCGCTTCGATTTGTGTGGCCATTTCAGCAAGGTCAAACTGAACACCCTGGAAGTCTCGAAGTTCTTTTCCAAATTGCTGACGCTGTCTTGCGTAAGTCATAGCACCAGCGTGTGCTCCTTGAGCAAGACCAAGCATCTGAGCTGCAATGCCGATACGGCCTTCGTTCAAGGTCTCAATCGAGATTTTGTAGCCCTTGCCTATTTCACCAACAACGTTTTCTTTGGGAACTTTAACGTTATCAAGAAGGACTTCACAGGTGGACGATGCGCGGATTCCGAGTTTGACTTCTTTTTTGCCGACTGAAAATCCTGGCATGCCGCGCTCACAGACAAACGCTGTAATGCCTTTATAGCCTGCCTCTGGATTCACGTTAGCAAATACGACAAAGATATTGGCTTCCTTAGCGTTGGTGATAAAAATCTTTTTACCTTCAAGTCGCCAATGTGAACCTTCATCATGTGCTCTGGCTTTCATGGCAAACGCATCGGAACCACTGTTTGGCTCTGTTAAGCAGTACGAACCAACGTCCTTACTGGTGAGACGAGACAGATATTTCTTCTTTTGCTCAGTCGTTCCCCAGCGAAGGAAAATATTATTGACGAGAGTGTTTTGTACGTCACAGAGTACGGACACCGACGGGTCGACTTTCGCCAAGGCTTCGATCGCCAAAATAGACATAAAGAACGTGCCACCAGCGCCGCCAAATTCCTCCGGCACTTCAATTCCCATGAGGCCCATTTCAAAAAGGCCGTCGATGATTGGCTTTGCCATCAACTCTGCTTCATCCATTTCATGGACTTTAGGCTTAACGGTCGAAGCTGCAAATTTTTCAACTTCCTGAACGAACATTTGTTCGTCGTCACTCAAACGTGTGAGCGGATTTAATTCCATAACTCCCCCTTACAAAGGCACAACTATGGGTGCGGCTCTGTTCTAGCTGTTTTTTGGGTATTTTGCATCAATTTGGGACGTGCCGGCCTTACGGGTCGAGTACGAATACTGGCAAACTTACGCACGACCGTGTCACGCAAGGCGGCAACTTGGTCAATGGCCGTATCCAGCTGATTTTTGCCTATTTTATGATCAGAAACTTGCCCTTTAGCCATGGCCGTGGCTAGATCCCGGCACTGCTCAGCAAGGCGTCCGGACTTGCGCCGTAGGTCTTGATCTAAGATCCGCAGCTGGGTCTCATCATCAGGTGAAACGTTTGGTAATGATGCCACCCTCAGGCAATCAGACAGTGCTCGCACCGAGGGATTATCCCGAGCATGTGAAAAGTTCACTCCCAGACGGGACTGAAAACTACCACTGGCCGACCAGTTCTCATCAGCCGCCCCGCGGGCATCATATTCAGCTTTAAGACTCTCGCGTTCACGGGCAACTGCCTCAAGATCTTTCCTTAGATTCTGCTCGAGTTCGTCGAATTGCTTCTTACGAATAGCCAGGTCGACCAAATGTTTGGCCTCCAAATCAAGGGAATCACCGCGCGCAGTTCCTGAAAATCTGGCCTGAAGAAGTCTGAGCCACATTTTGCGGTTCTGAAGAGCCACATATTCAGAGGCGATGGCTTTGATTTTTACCCCGAGTTGCTTGGCCCAATAGACAAGGGCCGCGTTAGCGCGGTTAGTTTTTGGCACTTTTCTGGAGTACTGAAAAACCTTGTCATTTTCGATGGCGATAGATGCTAAGGCTTGGTCTACCTGATCACGTTCCTGAACAATCGACCTCGATGCCATCGGATCGGGAGCGTTCGATGCTACACTCATCATCTCAACGATAGCTTTTTCAAGCTGCTGAAGCTGAAGATCCCAGCGCGTGACCTGGCTCATAGTCTAGCTCCCTTGTGGGCATGCCGATTTTTTTTCTTTTGAAAGTCCCCCGCATTATTAGGCGTTTGGCGTTTTGAAGTATCTTCACCGACTGACTTGGTTTCTAAGCTATTGTCACCGACACCCTGGCCATCGAGCGTGCCATCCAGTGAATAGGCGAGACGTCTTGCCACGACTAAACGATCATTAGCTAGCTTGGCGCCTCCGACCAAATGATCCGTAAGAACACTGCCGAGCGCCTGAACGTCCGAAGCCTCAGGCGGAGTCTTCTCGGGATTATTCTGCTGACGCGCAACTTTATACATCGAAAGCCAATTCTTCATATCCTCATTACGCGCAATCTCACTGCGCAATTTGGCCCGCATGGCCGTCACCTTACCTGTTGCCACTTCAAACTCCGTGAAGGCCGCAAGCAGATCTCTTTGATTGGTCTTTGGATTAGGCTCAAGTCCACCT
This sequence comes from Deltaproteobacteria bacterium, assembly GCA_040381655.1. Classification (GTDB taxonomy): domain Bacteria; phylum Bdellovibrionota_B; class Oligoflexia; order Oligoflexales; family RGVZ01; genus CAMDKS01. The sequence goes on along the minus strand of JBEIGW010000156.1, from coordinate 3,009 downwards.
ATTTCAGATCTTGAAATAAAATCCTCGACCACGCCTCTGGCCTTGCGAACTCGGTCAATATCCTGCTCTAGCCTGCGCATTTCTCGGCGAATCCATGACAGTCGCCCGATGACCTTAATCCATCCAATGACGTCGTGAACTGCCTCCAAGCTCCAGCCACTGACGCGCTTTAGCTTTACTGCCAGTTCGTCGGTGTAGTTTTTTGTATCTGTGACAAAACGTGCCACGATTTTTTGCTCAATGCGTGAGTATCCACTCATGACGGGAAGATCAAAGTGACTGGGCATGGGTGTCGGCATTGTTTGCGCTGAGGCCGCTTCTTTGAGCTTTCGGGCTTCACCGATGGCGCGCCGAAGTCGCTTTAACCTTGTCGTATAGTCAGCTTCCGTCATAAGACGTGCACGGGCAGCTTCCTGCAAGTCCACATCCAGCGACTGCAGTCTATGCATCAACTCCTGAACTTTTGAAGCATCAAGACCAGACATCAGGGTAACCCCAACGAAACCGAGTTATTCATACTCATATCCTTATTTTCGCAGGATAATTCCAGTTTCCACACGGGCAGATATTGCCTATCTTCTGTCGTTGTTTTTATTGGCAGGGACTGATATTTTTGCGCACCGCAGCCAAACCCCTAGGAGACTTGCGACATGGCCAGCACACCCCCGATTAAGCCCCTGATTCAGGCCGCCCGTGGTCAGACGCCGACCAGATGGCCGGTTTGGTTCATGCGTCAGGCCGGACGCTACCTACCTGAGTACAGAGAGATTCGGGCCGGGGTGGATTTTGTGACCATGTGCAAACGAGCAGATCTTGCCGCCGAGGTGACCTGGCAACCGCTTCGTCGTTACGATCTTGATGCTGCGATCATTTTCTCCGACATTCTGATGCCTCCCATGGCGATGGGACAAACTTTAACCTTTGATAAAGGACACGGGCCCAGACTGGACAAGCCGGTGCGCAGCATGGCCGATGTCAAAAGTCTGAAAATGGCCGACGCTCAAAAAGACCTGGGCTTCGTTGGTGAGGCAATCGCCCTCACCAAAACAAAACTTAAACCAGAACAGACGATGATCGGTTTTGCGGGCGCTCCATTCACAGTTGCGAGTTATATGATTGAAGGCCAGGGTTCCAAAGAGTTTACAGAAGTCAAAAAGCTGATCTTTCGAGAACCAGATGTGATGAAAGCTCTTTTGGAAAAACTAGCTGAAGTGACAACCGACTACTTAAAGATGCAAATCAAGGCCGGTGCCGACACAGTTATGCTCTTTGATACCTGGGCAGGTCAGGTCAGCCCATCGGTCTATCGTCATATGATCTTTCCAATGACTAATAAAATCATATCCGACGTGAAGAATGCCACGGGAGTTCCTGTGATCTACTTCCCCGGTCAGGGCAGTGACAGGCTCTATGAACTCACTGGCTGCCACGCAGATGTCATCAGTGTTGACTGGAGAACTCGACTATCGAATGCGGGAAAAATCTTGAAAGGTCTCGGCTTAGATGTGACCCTTCAAGGTAACCTTGACCCGCAGGCCCTACTTGCTCCAGAGTCCGAAATCAGGGCCATGGTTGATGTCATGAAAGCTGAGGCCAGTGCATCCGCCAGATCTCACATCTTCAATGTGGGTCACGGGCTCCTACCTCATACGCCTCCAGAATCTTTAAGTATCGTGATTGATGAGTTAAGAAAAAAATGAACCGACCTTGACCCGGGGGGATTTATGAATTTACTCAAAGTCTTATTGTTGTGCTGTGTTTTCGTAGGCTGCGGTCGAGACTCTGCTGACTCATCGTCTTCCTCTAAAAGCGCACTTAACGTGATGGCTGTCAGTCCTGTGTTTGCCGTGCGTAATGATTGCCGTGGAGTGGCCGGCAGAAGCGGTGGACTCTGCCAAAATAATGATTGCCGGGGCGTCGCTTTTAATAACCTAGGTTATTGTGTATCGGATGATTGCCGAGCCATGGTTTACCGTAATGTCGGCTTTTGTCGAACCAACGACTGTAAGGCGGTCGTATTTAATAACGTAGGCTTATGCGAGAGCAAGAACTGCCAGGCGGTCGTTTTTGGCAATATGGGCCTATGCCAGTAAAGAGCCTGTCTTAAAAGATTAAAAATATCAATAGTTTGTTCGTATTTTATTGACATTTCTTAAAATGTTTCATAGAATCGGGAGCTTTTTTAATAAAGTATAAAGCCCCTGGTGACCTATCGTCTTAGGAGATGTTCTTCCATGAGATCTAGCCTAACACTCTATCTACTGACCGTATCACTGGTTATGTCTGCCTGCGGAGCCATTGGCCAAAATCATGGACCGACGAAACCATTTGAGTCCTCCAAGCATGATGACTCCAAGGACACCGTTCAGAGTCAAAACAACGGGCCCTACACCACGGTCAACGCTCCGGTGCCAGCTCCGGTGCCAGCTCCGCTTCCGGCACCCGTATACATTCCACAACCTGGTGACTCGTTTTCTAGAAGCTCGGCAGCGAGCCCAATTAGAACGCTCTACGTGATCGTCTCAGGTAACGCAACGTGTAGACCAGCTATACTTGGCACCAATGACGTGTCGGGATTGACTGATAACTCATTATTCCAGGGTTTCATCACAACTATGATGACGCCTGGATACGTGACGCAGCAAGACAACGTCATTTTCGCATGCTATGAGACCCTGAGTCCTCAGATGCAAGTTTACGACGTACGAAATCGCCCACAGATGGTTTCCATCAACGAAGCTGAACTCGAGGGCATTGTGATGCCTCAGGCATACCTTGCACAGCGAATTGTGATCATGGGCCACTCTTACGGCGGCTGGAAGTCCATGAAAATGGCGTCGTCCCCACAAATGCTACAGTATACACAAGCACCTATTCAGCTGATCACCGTTGATCCGATCAGTAAAATTAACTGCACAAATCCATTTATGCCAGGCTGCCGCCAGGCTCCTAGTGACTTCACCGACGTGGAGTTCTCCACACTTCATTCAAGAACGCGCTGGCTAAACG